>CAYFQJ010000092.1:0-5943 GCA_964345205.1 uncultured Actinomyces sp.
GGCGTCCAACTGCATCCGTGTGCGCGCCATCCCGTAGTCGGGCAGAGTTTTCTGATCAGGCCATTCCATATAGAGGCTGTTACCGCCCCCGATGACATGGAGTCCCCGGTTACGGATCCACCCGGAGGTGTCGACACCCATCAGCGTCAGTTCTGACACGGCAGCAGGGGTCAACCCGTCGCCGCAAACCTTATCACGAGGGAAAGTTGCTTTCTCGAGGACCAGAACATCCACACCGGCCTGAGCCAGGTAGTACGCGGCAGACGCGCCAGCGGGTCCTGCACCAACAACTATGACTTCCGCACCGAGACTTGGGGGCACATCGCCGTGCCGCTCCAACGCATTCACGCGTGTCCCTCCAATCAAATTAAACTTCGACCCGACCACAATTACGGAACTGTGCCACTACGGGTATCCGCCAACAATCTACCTACCGCCCCTGGGAGGTGCCGTATAGCGCGAGATTGCAACGATTCAACCCGGTGACGCACGCCTCAGCGCCGCTAATTAGATAACGTCAGACTTTCGCAATTACCGGAGGGCGTGATGTAGCGCCACGATCCCACCGGACAGGTTACGGAACCGAACGTCGCGCCACCCAGCGCTGCGAATTAGTTGCCCTAACGCCTCTTGTGAGGGCCAATCCAAGATGGACTCCATCAGATAGTCATAGGCCACGCCATCCGACGAGAAAACGGCGGCGATGCGCGGCAATACCTCGGCGAGGTACCAGTTGTAGGGCGCCCTCAAAAGGGGCGAAACGGGGGTGGAAAATTCGCAGACCAACAGTTGTCCGCCGGGGCGCGTTACTCGACGCATTTCCGCGAGGGCGCCCCCTAGATTTTCGACGTTGCGCAGTCCGAAACTGATGGTGACAGCGTCGAACTCGCCGTCGCGGAACGGCAGATTCGTCGCGTCTCCCTGAACGAACTCTAAGTCGGGGTGCCGTTGCCGACCGACCTCGATCATTCCCTCGGAGAGGTCACAGGCCACGACCTGCGCTCCCCGCGCCGCCAGCGCCGCGGCTGAAGTGCCAGTTCCGGCAGCCAGATCCAAGATTCGCATCCCGGGGGCCGGCTTCAACGCCCGGACCATCGCTTCGCGCCAGAGGTAAACCTGACCGCCGGATAAGAGAGTGTTGGTCAGGTCGTAGCGCTGTGCCACCTGGTCAAACATGGCCGCAACTTCAGCGGTTTTCTTATCGAGGTCGGCGCGCACCTGCCGGGCTGTTTCACTCTTCGTCATTCCCCCATTGTTGCACCTTCAAGAAATTTTCGGGATGCCAGTTATCATTATTGCTACGAGTTGGTGCTCACGTGGAGGTAGTCATGGATGCTGAAGTGTCAGTCCCACAAGTTTGGGTTCTGGTGGAACAGGTCGAGGGGCTTCCAGAGGACCTACTGAAGACTGCGCCCTCACCTGAGGGCCTGCTTTGTTGGGACAGTCCCGCTGAGGCCACTGTTGCAGACGTTCCCACGCCGTCAATTATTGGCTGGGGGGCCACGTTGCGCTGGGAGTTCAGCGGCACGTACGCCATGCGGGACGCGGCCCGGCGCTGGGATCTTCTGACCCAGAACGCCCAGGTGATTATGGGCGATTCGGTGAGCACTGCCCCCACTGCCGCCGCCCCGGTGGCACTGGGTTCCTTCGGTTTTGCGGCCTCAACTCCGGGGTATCTGGTCGTGCCGTCAGTGGCGGTACTGCGAGAAAATGGAAATACGTACATTTTGAGTTCCAGCCTGGACGGGCCACCGGCTCCCATTGACCTGCCGGAAGCGGCGCCGCTGCAGAAACCGGTCGGAATTTGGACGACTCCCGGGCGGATGACTCAGAATCAGTGGCAGTTGGCTGTGCGCCGCCTAATTGGTTTGCTGCGGGCGGGGGCGGCCTCGAAGGTCGTTATGGCTCGCGACATGTCCGTCTCGGCGGCGACACCGATTGATGAGCGATTCTTGGCTTCACGGCTGCGCGAACTGTACCCAACCACTTATGTTTATGCGGTCGAGGGGCTGATCGGCGCGACCCCCGAAATTCTAGCGTCCATGCAGGATGGCGCGGTAACGTCGCGAGTCCTCGCCGGGACCTCTGCCCCCGGCGGTGGCCGTGAACTTCTCGACTCGATGAAGAACCGTTCGGAACACCACTTCGCTGTCGAGTCTGTGGCTCGCGCCCTCGCGCCTCTATCAGAGAAACTCCACGTCCCTTCGAACCCTTCACTGCTAGAGCTGCCCAACGTTTCGCACCTGGCGACGGACATAACCGCCAGCATCCCTGGGGGCAATATCCTCGACGTTGTCGCGGCCCTCCACCCGACAGCTGCGGTTTGTGGGACACCTACGAAACTGGCATTCAATATTTTGGAAGAGATCGAAGGGACTCAGCGGGGACGCTACTCGGGCCCGGTCGGGTGGATCGACGCTTCGGGTTCTGGAGAGTTCGGCATCGCACTGCGCTGCGGGCAGCTCTCGAAGGATCGGGAACAGATCACCGTTTTCGCAGGCGGCGGCATCATGCCCGACTCGATCCCCGAGTTGGAGTTGGCTGAAACTCGCGCCAAAATGAAACCTGTTTTAGAGGCCCTCGGCGTCGAGAACTAGCTGCGAAACTCGTGAGCGTCACCGCTGCACCGACAGGACGCTAGTCGACTTTGGCCTGCAAGGTCACGGCGACTTCCTGTTGGACTCCGTTGCGCACAATGGTCACAACCACCTCTTCACCGGCTTGGTAGCGGCGAACGAAACCGGTCAAGGCCGGCCCCGAACCGACCTGGTCGCCGTTGATCGAAACAATTACGTCATCCGGTTGCAGTCCCGCACCGGCGGCAGCCCCACCGGGAACGACCTCGGCAATTAGAGCCCCGGTGAAAGCTGTGTCGCCCACCTGCGCGGTTCCCGTGGTGATCTGGACCCCCAGCAGTGCATGTTGGACGCTACCGGTTTCGAGGATTTGGCTAACAACGTTGCTGACTAAATCGGAGGGGATAGCGAAACCAAGACCGATTGAACCGGCTGTGGCGGCACTGTCCGACAAAGAGGCGATTGACGAGTTGATTCCCACAACTGAGCCGTTCTCGTCGAAGAGCGGACCGCCGGAGTTTCCCGGGTTGATGGGGGCGTCAATTTGGATGGCGTTCGTAATGACGCTGTCCGTCGCCGCGGCGCCCTGCCCCTGTGGGCCTTCGACGCCATTGCTGCTGACAACAACGGGCCGATCCAGAGCCGAGATGACGCCGGTGGTGACCGTATCTGAGAGGCCGAGGGGGGCGCCGATTGCCATGACGGGTTGGCCGACAGCCAGGTCGCGGGAGCTCGCGAGGCGCGCGGCGACAAGGTCCGCGGGCGGGTTCAGCAGCTGTAGAACCGCCAGGTCGGTGTTGACATCGGATCCAACGATTTCGGCCTCATAGAGTCGCCCGTCAAAAAGCTGGACGGTGATAGTGCCGGTGTCGCCAACGTCGGAGACCACGTGGTAGTTCGTGATGAGGTGACCTTCGCCGTCAATGATTACGCCTGAACCGGTCCCTGACAGACTCTCACCGTCGGCAGCGATCGCGACTGTTGCGGGGCGGACGGCCTCGGCAACGGCAACCCAGTCAGGAGAGTCAACCCGCGCTGTCACTGGCGGAACTAGTTCATCGCCGGACTGCGCCAACTGCTGTCCGCCGGTTACGCCCGGGAGGGCACTCCCGCTGTTGCCAGAGTTGCCCAGAATCCCCACAGACGCACCTACAGCGATGAGGGCGGTCGCCAGCATGGCGACAATTAGCCCTCCCCAGCCGGGACCAGGTTTTTTCCGCGCGGGGGCCTCGCCGCTGGGTGAAACTGCGGCAGCAACGGGTGGCTGCTGCGGCGGGGCACCGCCCAGGCTCAAGTTAGTCTGAATTGGCGCAGGGCGGGTGGGCGGCGGGTTCACCGGAGCTGCACCCTCGGGCCGGAAATCACCGCCGCTCAAATTCGCTTGGCTTCCCACGATGGAAGCCCCATATGAGGGCCGCTGCCCCGCGCTGAAGTCTCGCCCCGGCTGGGAACGCACTCCCGGGTAACCCGCGGGCTGCTGCGGTGGTGTGGAAACAGCCGGGTAGCGAACCGGTGGCACAGGTTGGGCTGGCAGTTGCGGCAGTCCCGGCGTTGGGGCGCTCCACTGCGAACCCGGCCCAGCCTGAACCTGAGCTTGGGGCTCACCCATCACGGCCCCCGCGGGTCGCTCCGGAGTGTCCTCGCCCGTATTGACAGGTTCATCGTTGAGTGGTGGTTCGGGTGGAAGGTAGCTCATTGGAACTCTCCAGTCATGATTTGGGATCTAATACTCACAGTTTGACCGATTTCACGCGGAACTATCTGAAATGTAGCTGAGAGTTTCCTGAAATTGCCGGTCGTCCGCCAGAGCACGCGCCGAAAGTTGCGTTATTTTCCGCAGTAGGTCCGCCGGCCGCGGAATTGGTACTCGCACCACTGACCTCCCGGCAGCGGGTTGCGCAAGAACGTCTTCCAGCTCTTCAAGACTGTCCACATTGGTTGACTCCCAGCCGCAAGCTTGCGCCACTGCTTCGATATCGACGCGGGGCGGAACAGCGAAGTACTTTTCGTAAACTCCCCGTTCCGCATCGGCGTGTTCTAAGAACTCAAAAATCCCGGCACCGTTGTCGTCGAGCACCAGAACTTGCAGATCGACGGGGGCGGTCGGGCTTTGCGTCAGTGTTGATAGGTCGACAGAGAAAGTCATGTCCCCCATCACTGCCCGCAGCGGCTCACCGCAAACAGTGGCCGCCCCCCAGGCCGAAGCCACTGTGCCGTCGATTCCTGCCAACCCACGATTCGAATAGGCCGGAGCCGCCAGCGGTAACCACACTCCCAGGTGGAAACCGCGAATCGAGTTGGAGGCTCCAATCCACAGGGGCGAGGCCGGGGCTTCACTGACTTTGCGGCACACGCTGAGCAGGTTCAAATCCCGGTCAGCGTGGGCTGCCAGCACACTTTCGACAGCGACAGCCGCCTGCTGCCATAACTTTAACCATGCCTCAGACGAGGGCGTTGCCTCGCCAGTGTCGTCAAGGGCCGCCACAATTTGATCGGCATTACCGGTGACGTCCGCCCATTCAGAATGTTGAGCGACGACAATTATGCGCGCATCCGTCTGGGCAAGGAGGGCCGCAGCTGGACGCGACAGTGTTGGGTGTCCGGTGACCACCACCTGCTGCACGTATTGGGCCAAATGGGGCAGCAGCATCGGCGCGAAAGGCACCCAGCTTTTCAGCTGTGTCAGACCCGATGTCGGTTCTGCCAGGATCGGGATTCCACGGCGGTCTGCCGCCTCGCCGACCGCCGGGTCCGCCAGATCACCGGCAATCACCACTGTTCGTAAAGTGCCGTCAACTGCTTCCTCCCATTGGGTTCCGGACCGGCTGGGTATTTCCACCGACTGCGCGCCCGGCACCAGCGCGGG
Organism: uncultured Actinomyces sp.; assembly: GCA_964345205.1. Lineage (GTDB taxonomy): Bacteria > Actinomycetota > Actinomycetes > Actinomycetales > Actinomycetaceae > Scrofimicrobium. The sequence continues at coordinate 5,443 of CAYFQJ010000092.1, forward strand.
AGGCTGCCAACTCTCGGCGGGTTTGAGCGGTTCGGAAAAAGCCACGTTCAGGTGGACGGGCCCAGGCTCTCCCCACCAACCGCGAGCACGGGCCAGAAGTCGGCGGACCCGGTCGGAAACCTGTCGAGGACGCTCGCCCTCATCCGAGCCGAAAGAATCCCAACCCAGAACCGAATGCGCGTAGAGGCCCTCTTGCCGCGTGGTTTGCGAGGCCCCAACACCACGCATCGGTGCGGGACGGTCAGCGGTCACCACGATTACCGGCAACCCCTGGTATCGCGCCTCCTCAATGGCGGGGTGAACTTCAGCGACCGCCGTCCCCGACGTGGTGATCACCGCTACCGGATCACAGCTGGCACGAGAGGCCCCCAAAGCCCAGAACCCGGCGGAGCGTTCATCGGTGCACGACTGCACCAAGATTTGTCCGTCCGCTTCGAACTCGGCGAGGGCGTAGGCGAAGGGCGCGTTGCGCGAACCGGGACAGTACGCAAAGCGGGTCAC
>CAYFQJ010000093.1:0-5912 GCA_964345205.1 uncultured Actinomyces sp.
GGTACCGATCCAAAGCGCGGTCCAGAACCAGGGGGTCGATAATCGGGCCGGGGGTGCCATCGAGCCGTTCACGCAGAGTCTTGACCCCGTGACGCCGAGAGTCGGCCTCCAAAAGTCGCAAATCGTAGCCGGCATTGAAGATCACCACCGGGTACCCGGCACTCAGATGCGCGGCGAGAACCTGGTTGACCTCTTCCAGAACCTCAGCGGGGGCGGAGCCGTCGCGGCGCGCCCGGTCCGTAGTGATCCCGTGTATCTGGGAGGCGGCCTCGGGGATTTCGATGCCCGGGTCTGCCAGCCAATTTTGGGTTTGATCCGGGTCGAAGGCGCCCGCCCCACCCAAACGCACCACGCAGGCCGCAGTGACTATCCGATCATTGACCGGCGAAACGCCTGTAGTTTCCGTATCGAAGGCCATCCAGGGTGCTGACGCCCAGCTCGCTAATTCGCTCATGATCCCATTGTCCCCCAAGCTCCGACAACACGGTGGCAAAAAGTGCCGACAACGCAAATAGGTGCAGAAGGCACTAGGCTGGGACACGTGAGCGAAGTTGAAATTGGTCGAGGCAAACGGGGACGTAGAGCATATTCCCTTGATGACATTGCGCTGGTTCCAGCGCGCCGAACTCGGGACCCCCAGGATGTGAACGTTTCGTGGCAGATCGACGCCTACCACGTCGACACGCCTCTGTTGGCGGCCCCCATGGACTCGGTGATGAGCCCGCAAACAGCCATCAAATTTGGTGAACTCGGTGGAATCGGCGTCCTCGACCTCGACGGTCTGTGGTGTCGCTACGAAGATCCGACCCCTATTTTTGAAGAGATCGGCTCGCTTCCACCCCACGCTTCGATCGCTCGCCTCCAACAGATTTACTCGGCACCGATCCGCGACGACCTCATCTATCGCCGCCTCCGAGAGATCGCCGATGCGGGCGTGGTCGTGGCCGGTCGCCTCTCGCCAGGTGAAGTTCTGGCGCACTGGAAGACTGTCGTTGAGGCCGGTGTGGACCTCTTCGTCATCCGCGGCACCACAGTCTCGGCTGAACACGTCTCCTCGCACCGGGAACCGCTGAACTTGAAGCGTTTCATCTACGAAATGGATGTCCCAGTCATTGTGGGCGGCGTCTCGACCTATACGGCGTCGCTACATTTGATGCGCAGCGGGGCTTCCGGGATCCTCGTCGGTTTCGGGGGAGGGGCCGCCAACAGCACCGCCCAGTCCCTGGGTATCCACACTCCGATGGCCACCGCTCTGGCTGACGTTTCCGCTGCCCGCCGCGACTATATGGACGAATCGGGTGGACGTTACGTCCATGTAATTGCCGATGGCGAGGTCGGAAGATCCGGCGACGTTATCAAAGCGATTGCCTGCGGGGCCGATGCCGTCATGCTCGGGGCCGCCCTCGCTCGATCCAAAGAAGCCCCCGGCCAGGGGTGGCACTGGGGTTCCGAAGCACACCACCCCCAAATGCCGCGCGGACACCGCGTCGAAGTCGGGTCGGCGGGAACCCTCGAAGAGATCCTCTACGGGCCGTCAACTCGAGATGACGGGTCACTAAATATTGTTGGTGCGCTGCGTCGCACCATGGCCACGACCGGGTACAACGAAGTCAAGGACCTCCAGAGAGTTGAAGTTGTCGTCATCGGCAACTGATCTGGACCTAAGTCCAAGAGTTCGGGCCGATATCAATGGGACAATAGCCTCACCACCTTGTTAACTTGAAGAAGGAGTCACAAATGACCGAGTACCGCATCGAACACGACACTATGGGCGAAGTTCGGGTTCCGAAAGACGCACTGTATGCGGCTCAGACTCAACGGGCAGTCGAAAACTTCCCGATTTCTGGTGAAACTCTGAACCCTCACCACATTGCGGCTCTGGGGCAAGTCAAACGCGCCGCCGCAATTGCCAACGCCGAACTGGGCGTTATCGACCAGGCTGTCGCCGATGCGATCATCGCTGCGGCCGACGAGGTTATCGCCGGTAACCATGACGATCAGTTCCCCGTCGACGTTTTCCAAACCGGTTCGGGAACGTCCTCGAATATGAACATGAACGAAGTTGTCGCGAACCTCGCCAACCGCAACAGTGCCGAGGACGTCAAGGTTCACCCCAACGACCATGTGAACGCGTCGCAGTCCTCAAACGACGTGTTCCCGTCGTCAATGCATATCGCGGCCTATCAGGCGGCTATGGAAGTTCTTCTCCCGGGACTGCGGACACTGGCCGACTCTTTGGCTGCCAAAGCCATCGAATTTGAGGACGTCGTTAAGTCGGGGCGCACCCACCTGATGGATGCCACGCCGATTACGCTCGGCCAGGAGTTCTCTGGTTTCGCTCAGCAGATTGAGTACGGCATTCAGCGGATCGAGTCGGCCCTGCCGCGTTTGGCAGAGCTACCCCTGGGTGGCACCGCTGTGGGGACCGGAATCAACACACCAGCCGGTTTCTCTGAGCGGGTCATCGACCTCATCGCCCAGAACACCGGATTCCCCTTAGTGGAGGCCGCGAACCACTTTGAGGCTCAGGCTGCGCAGGACTCCTTCGTGGAAATGTCCGGCCAGTTGCGCACAGTGGCGGTGTCGATTGTGAAGATCGCGAATGATCTGCGCTGGATGGGTTCCGGCCCTCGCACCGGTATCGGAGAAATTGCGCTGCCCGACCTGCAGCCTGGATCGTCGATCATGCCCGGTAAGGTCAACCCGGTCCTCCCCGAAGCTGCGGTTCAGGTCTGTGCCCAGGTGATCGGCAACGATGCGGCAATCATGTTTGCCGGTTCACAGGGTAACTTCGACCTGCTGGTCATGCTGCCCGTGATGGCTTCGAACCTGCTGCAGTCGATGAATATTCTGGGCAACGTTTCCGAGGTGCTCGCCAAACGCTGTGTTGACGGTGTGGTAGCGAACCGTGAAGTTTGCTTGCGGTACGCCGAATCTTCGCCCTCAATCGTGACCCCGCTGAACCGTTACATCGGTTACGAAAACGCGGCGAAGATCGCTAAGCACTCAGTGGCTAATGACCTGACCATTCGCGAGGCCGTCATTGATCTCGGGTTCATTGAACGCGGAGAAATCAGCGAAGAAGACATGGATAAGGCTCTGGACGTCACCACCATGACCTCTCCGGCCACCAAATAGAACAGGGCCGCCGGGAGCTAACCGACCCTCACCATTGCGGGTTCGGTAGCTTCCGATAGGGTGGGTGAAAAGTAACGTAGTCCGGCTGGCCGAGGAAACTCGGCCAGCTTTGCCTTAACGTCCACAAACACAGAGAGGCAGCACTGAAGTCCTCAGGAGGTCACCCCCGCAATGCGACTACTGAAACCGGCACCGTGGATTCGCCAGGCCGTCTCCGTGCAGAAGGCTCCGTTTCGGATTCGCTCAGCAGTGCGGGCGGCCATCACCATCGGCGTCCCTTTCACCATCGGCGCGATCACGGGACACATCGGTGAAGTCATGTGGTTCTCACTGGCGGGACTGCTCTTTACTCTGGCAGAACGCCCCGGTGTCATCTACCAGCGCACCATGCAGGGGTGGATGTTTGTCGCTCCGCTTGCCGTCAGCTCCTTCTTCATCGGCTACCTTGAGGGCATCGGGACGTGGCTCCAAATCCTTGTGCTCACCGCCATCGCAGTCGTGGCCGCCATGGCGGCGACCTGGAACTCTTTCGCCGGCGCCGCCACCGCCCAAATCCTCCTCATCGGGTCGATGGTTGCCGGTTCCAGTGGAGGCGACTGGGCCACCCACGCCCTCATCTACGCCCTCGGATCCCTCAACTACGCTTTTTGGCTGGTCGCTTTCGGCCTCATATTCGAAGAGAAACGTGAATACGGCCTGCTCCTTCCCGTTTTTTCGGCTCTGAAAACGGCCTGCGAACAGCGGGCGGATTCTCTGGAGGCCGGGGATTTACAGGTGGCGGGTCGTGTCGTGGCCCCGACGCAGGAGGAAGACAAACTTTCGAGCGAATACATTCGGGCCTACTCGGAGGCCGCTGTTCCCGAAATGCTCCAACCGCGATATTTGGATGTTCTGGAAGCACTTGACGCTGTGGCAGCTCGGGCCTGGGTGTCCACGAAACCAGATGACCTGCACTGGATGGCTGACCAGCTCAGCCACCTGGAAACGTGCCTCGACCAGTGGCTAACGGCTGAGCCGGTGACATCACCAGCAGGTATTTCCAGCTCTGTCGACGATGCGATCAACAGTTTGACGGCGGCTGTCGCCAGTTACGAAACGTCCACTGAACACGCCCGGCGCACCGATGTTTATCCCCATAAGTCGGCGCTGAAAGTTACCCGCAAGCAGATCCTCGCCCGGCCCTCCATCACTAACGGGGCGCGACTGGGGATGGCCTACGCGCTCGCCCTCCTCCTGGGGATGCTGTGGCCGTTCCCGCATGTCTACTGGATAGCTACCACCGTGGCGATGGAAATGACGCCGAACCCGGCCGCTGTCGTCTCACGTGCGCTGCAGCGTTCCGCCGGTACCCTTTTGGGCGTGGCAATCGGCGGGGGAGTGATCCTGATTTCCAATAACACCTACTGGGAGGCCGCAGTCATCACCGCCCTCGCCTTCCTGCTGCCGTGGGCAGTCGCCAGCTCTCGACTCTTGGCCCAGGTGTGTCAAGTTCCCGTGATGTTGCTGTTCACTGACATTTTGGTGCCACCCACTCAGGGGGCGGTCTTCGACGGTGAAGAGAAGATTTTGGCCACCATTGTCGGCTCAGTTATCGCGGTCATTTTCGGTTACCTGCTGTGGCCCAGTGTGCGGCGCCCCGGGTTCTCCGCCGATTTCGTGGAGGTTCACGACGCCCTCAACAACTATTTGGCAAGGGTGGTCCGCCTCTTACCGTCCTCCTCCGGGTTGATTATTGACACCGGCGCGGAACGTAACGATGTTTATGCGGCACTGGTTTCGTTCCGACAAAAAGTGATGGCCGCGCTGTCGGAACCGCCTCCGATGTCGCGGTCCGCCCGCGCGTGGGTTCCCAGCTATTTGGCGGCGGCGCGGGTATGTGACCAGATCACCGAGGTCGCTCAGCTGTCAGATATGGGGGCTAACGTCGACGAGGTCCAAGCAAAGGCGGTGCTCGATGAGCTGCGGGCCCTTCCTGAAAAGCCCCCAACAGTGACCTACGACAGCGAAAATCCACTGCATTTGCTGGCCGATTCGGTGGTGGTTCTCGACTCGCGAGTTGAAGTGAGCGATGCGACGGCTGCAGAAACCCAAATTTTTGTCAGCAAACATTTCTCTGGGTGAGGCCCTGACTCCGATGCGCCGACCGGCCTAACCCGCCGCTTTATTGGCGTTGCGGGTCGCCAGAATCAGCAGCATCCCAACCAGCACCGCACCGACAATGGCGATGGTCAAAATGTATCCGAGACTCAGCAGGCCCGCTGACGAAACCGCCAGCGCCAGCGTCATCGCTTGGATTAGGCAGATAATTGCGGCGGTCCCCAGCAGTGTGGCGGAGGCAGCGTGACCGCGGCGCCAGCCGGTTTCTCCCCGTCGCAGAGCCGATCCGGGAAGACCCATCCGGTGTTGAAAAGGTAGTTGTCCCCGGGCACAACGCTGGGCGTAGACGCCGATGGTTCCCGCCAGGGCAGCGTAAATTACAGCGAGCACAATTGCGGCAATTGTCATGATGTCACCTCGGAACGAAGTTGCTTGATCTCTCGCAGCCAGCTGTCGGCAAGAGCATCTGATGGCATCCGCCAGTCACCCCGAGGTGAGAGGCTACCACCACCAACCACTTTGGGGCCGTTGGGGATAGCGGTTCGCTTGAACTGATTCGCGAAGAAACGGCGGTGGAACAGTTCCAACCAATCGATCAGTTCCGCATCGGAGTACTTCTCTGCCCACGCGTGCGGCTGGAGGAAGAAAATCTTCCGCGGCGAAAACCCGTGCTGCCG
>CAYFQJ010000094.1:0-5906 GCA_964345205.1 uncultured Actinomyces sp.
GTGGTTGCTATGCCTGTGAATCCTCGCGCAGTTTGGCGTACACATACGTGTCCTTCCAGACGGGGTTGCCTTCTTCGTCTCTGCGGAAATACACGTTCTTTCTCAAGTGGGCTTCGCGGCGGAATCCAAGGGATTCGAGCAGCTTCCAGGATCGTTCGTTTCCCGGGTCGCATTCGGCGTAGATCCGGTGAATGCCGCTGGCGAACGCCAGTGCGACGATGTTTTTGCAGGCTTCGGAAGCATAACCGTTGCCCCAATACGATTTGTTGAACACGTAGCCAATTTCGAGCGAATCGAAATCACGATGCCCGACGTATACATTGCCGATCATCTTATGTACGTCCGTCAGTTCCACTGCGAGCATTTCATCTGTGCCGATACGCCACTCAAGGTTCTCGCGCACTTCGTTCAAGGACATCGGTTGGTATGGTTCATATGCGACCACCTGAGGGTCTGACAAATATTCGAACAGATCTGTCAGATCTTCCATTGTGTATCTTCTGATGGTCAGCCGCTCAGTTTTCGTGGGGATCCGCATGGCTGTTATCGTACTAATCGTCGTGGGCCTGCATCACACGCTGAGACCCCACCACTGGCACGGTCGGTTCGGTTGTGGCAGAAGTTTGTTTATTGGTGTTCGCGCCCCCTGGTTGCGGTTGTTAGGGCACGGCGGAAGGTTGGAAGAGGAATCATCTCTCCCGCTCGCGAATGTCACCCGTGTGGGCGTTCAATGCTCTGACAAAGCTGTCCCCGTTGGGAGCAAACTGTGTCCCACACTTTTGATTTCCGAAGCCCAAGGGCCAGGCTTGTGCCCAACGGCGCGGCTGCTTCGGTAAGCTAGGGGGAATCTACGTTGGCACGCGCCGCACCAGGGGGAAAAGTGACCAAACGGAGGGTGAGCCGGCGCAGGCCGCAACGCCTTGGAGAGCTATTGGTAGTTCTTTTGCTCGCCGTCGCGCTGGCCGTGGGGTTGGGCGGCGTTCCTTTCGGCTCGATGGCGGCACAGGCCGACGAGTCGTTCCAATCCTATGACCAGCAGGATCCTGATCTGGACGAGGACGACTCGGGCGATACCGGTCAATCCGGCGACCAGAACGCGCAATCCGGTGCGGGGGTCGACACCGTCGAGACCTCCGGAGCGCGCAAGCTGAACCTCGCGACGACGGCAGCCGGGGGCGGAGCTGTCAACATTTACCCCAAATTGGTGTTCCAATCGATCGGGGCCGCCAAACAACAATCAATCGGATTGACGTTTTCGGGTGACGTCGTTTTCTGGGGGCGGCTCGGTGATGAAGCCGTCCCGGTTCCGACCCGGATTGACGTCTCCACCCAGTTGGTCGAAGTCGGCGCCACCGACGGGCAACTCATTGCGATCACGCAGGACGACCGCAGTCTAGTCGTCATCAAGACGAGCCCGGGTCTTGACGGCCAGATCCTCGCTGAGGTGCTTCCGACGACCTCGCCAATTGTGGGGGACCAGGGCGGCGAGCAGTGTCACGGGCCGTACTCACAGATGTGGGATGGGAAACCGGTCGACGACCTCGGCCGCATCTGCACGCTGATTACCGATGAAGTCGCCGGCACCGTCATCGCTGTTCCTAAGTTCCTCTCGGATGGAGTTCCCGCGCACACTCGCAGTGTCGTGACCGCAGAGGACAGACGCCTGTACTTGGATGGTGACGGCAACCTGTGGAGAGATAGCACCGATGGGGACACTGATCCCGTCGATTTGGGTGCGCACTGGGAAGGCAAACCGATTGTCGCTCTGGTGCCCGACGGGAATGAACCGCGCGGCCTGGTGGTTCCCAAAGGTGGGACCATCTGGGAGGTTCCCCTTCCTGCAGACGAGGGCGCCCCGCAACTAGCGGAAGGTTTCCCCGCGGACTTGGTGATAACCAGTTTGTGGTCCACCAGCAGCCCGAACTTGAACTTGGCGTTGACGACGACGGGAAAGATCCTCTCTGTGCTGACCGGCCCGTTGACACCGGACAGTCCCGCGGCGGCCCTCACGGGAGATATCGGTGACCTAAACCGCGAGGTGAAAGCAGTTCCCACTTCCGAACCCGACGAAACCGACGATCCCCACATTCTGCGTCTGGCCGTGGGTGAAGACCACGCCCTGGCCCTAGCCGAGGACGGCACCGTTTTTGCCTGGGGAAACAATGCGTGGGGCCAGTTGGGTGCCAGTGATGTGGGTACCGACGGGACCAGTTCTCTCACCCCGGCCGGACTGGCACCGGGATCCGACCTCACCCTCGGGAAACACAAACTGGTCGCTGACGGCCTGAGTGCGGTTTTGCCGCGTCACGCCCCCGGAACTATTCCCCTGAGTTTCTCGTGGGAGGACGAGGAATACGAACTGGGGCACGTCACCTACTATTTGGATCCTTCCTCCCGCACGGTGGGACTGTCCCAACGGGCCGAGGGCGGTCAGGTGTGCACCGAGTTCGAACTGAGTGTTCCCGCAGACCAACTGCTGCTGACGAGCGGTACCGAAATCGCGGTTGTCTCGTCCCCGGGACTGTTGGTCGCAACTGACCCCGACCAGGAGAACTGGTACGACCACACGCCCATAACTGTGGACAGTGACGGGAAAGCTACGGTTTGGGTTAAGGGAGACGTACACACGAGCGGCTCGCTGCGGGTAACGGCTTCGACTGCCGACGTCGACTGGTCCTCGGGAACTGCTCCGCAGGTTTCGGTGACCGTAGGCGCCGCCAGGAAGTCTGTGGTCACCCTGATCCTGATCGCAATCTTAGGTGTGCTGGTCGTGACCGCTGGCGGCACCTACGCGGTGCTGCGCTTCACCCGCCACCGTTAGCACTCACCGCGGGAAGCCCGCTGTAACAGGGGATTTGGTTAGGGTTACCTCCGGTTCCAGGTTTCGTTTCAGTTCATGCGGATGACTTCGGCGTTGCCGACGTGGCCGAAACGGTCCGGTTGGCAGGTGAGGATGATGATTTGGGCGCCGTCGCCAACGTTAGACAGGACCGCTCCGATCGATTCGAGCCGACGAGGGTCGGTGAACCCGAGGGTGTCATCCATGATCAGGGGGGCGCCCCCAGCTGGATCAACAAGTTGTGCGCAGGCCAAGCGACCCAGCAGGGACAGCTGTTCTTTGGCCCCGCCAGAAAGCGCCGCGAAGGGAATGGTTTCACCCCGAAGTGTTCGCGACTCGATTTGCAGGTCGGTGTTGATCTTCACCGCGAAATCAGGTCCGAAAAGCGGGCGACCCAGCTGCTGCACCTGTTGGCGGTACGGTTCAACGTAGGCCGCCTGAGTTCGCTGCTGGTGTTTGGTGAACGTCTCCCACAGCAGCTGCGCCACTAAACTCTCGTGTTGTAACTGTTCTGCTTGACGCTCCGCGGCGGAAAGCTCCGAACGAGCCGCAGTCAGCTCGTCGTAGAATCCGCGTGCCGAACGATCATCCACCAGGGTTTTGGTTTGCAAAATCTGGGTTTCGAGGTCGGCCAGTTCCTTTCGTGCTCGGCTGTAAACCTTCTGAGCGTTCTCTTGGAGCATCACCGTTCCCGCGTAATCACCGGCTTCGAGGGCGGAGGTGGCCTCCGCCAAGTTCTGCTTCGCCAGTTCGACTGTCACCTGCTGCTTGGTGAGGCGACTTTCTAAATCTTCAGTTGGGGTCTCTTCCCGGTCCGACTCCAATTGGGCCGCCAAATCTTTGACGGTTTCGTCCAGAGTTTCTAGCCGCACCTGAACCGTGGTCGCCGCCGAGTTGATCTCAACTAACTTTCGGTTCAGCGTTGCCTGTTCCTCTTCACAATGGTTCGACGCAATTTCGGCGTCTGCCTCAGCGGCAGTGGCTTCAGCGAGCGCTGTTTCCAAGTCGAGCCTCGACTTTGCCGCACCGGGCAGTGTCCCGGGCTCGCTCTCCGAGGACGTTTCCGCCACCAAACGGCGCATCTCTTCGTGACTTTGGCGCAGCGTCATCAGGGTTTCCCCGGCCAGAAGCGATTCGAGAGTTGCGGACAACTGGGCGATAACCTGTTTACTGCTCTCAGCTTCGCGGAACGACCTGGCCGCCTCCACAGCGGACTCGACCCGAGCTGCAGCAAGCAGTTCCGCCAGCTGCTCTTCGACATCCCTAATCTGCTGCTTCCCCTCGGCAGCGTCAACGCCGGGCACAATCGTGATTTGGGCGTCGCTCCCCACCGCGATAACTGTTTCCTCGACAACGGGTTGTTGGGTGCGGTCAGTAACCTGGTCACCATCAATAGTGACGGGGACACGGCCGAGGCGCTCAACAGTGACCTGCGGGGCGGCCTGACGAAACGTCAGTTTCAGAACCTTCAGTTCCTGGGCGACCTCCTCGATCCGGGCCAATGACTCGGCGGTCAGAGAGCTGCTGGGGACCGATCGGCGCGCCTGCTCAAGATCGGCCTGTAACTTTTCGGCCCTTCCCAACTGGTCCGTCAACCGCTCCAGTTCCTGGCGGTTACTGAAACTCTGCAGTTTCCGATTGGCTTCACGCACTTCCCCCCGGGCCCGGGCAAAGTTCTGCTTGGCATTTGCCACCCGCTGATCGGCAGCCTGCACGGCTTCCTGTTGCTGGGCGATCTCTTGCTTGAGGGACTCCAGTTCCTGCCCCAAGGTTTCCTGTTTTTCCTTTTGCGCCGCCAGTTCTTGCTCTTGGGTGGCCCGCTGCATCAGTAGTTTCTTGATTGCGGCGAGGTCACCCTCTTCGTTGTCCAATGTGAGCTGACAGTTCTTCCGGGTAACTTCCAAGCCTTCGAGTTCACGCAGTTTGTCCTGATACTCGATCAGCGTATGTGAAGTGGCTGTCGCCCGCTCAACCAGTTGAACTTTCTCGAGGGTCAAAGCTTCGAACTTTTCTGTCAACCGATCGAGTTCGGCGCTGGCGGTTTCCAGTTCCTCAACTTCCCGCCGCAGCTCTTGTGGGCGTTCCACCAGGCGGCGTTTATCGGCGCGCATCTGGCCGCTGCGGGTGAAGAAAGAATCGTAGCGCTCCTGGATTCGTACCAGCAGGTCATCAGATTGGGGGTTCTCAGTTCCGTCCTCTTCCAACGCTTGTTGCAGAGACTGGATCCCGGCTAATTGTGCCTGGTCAAGGGAACTTCCCTGAGTGACCTCCAAAGATTCCAGCACTTCTGGCGCCGAAATGTGCAGTTCGGTGAAGGGAGATTTGAGCCAACGTTTAGTGTAGGTCAACCGGTAGGGGCCGGTCGTCATCTCGACCGTCACCATCGGGCCCACATCGCGGCCGACCGGCTGCAGGTCCCGCACCGTGCGGTGTCCGCTGGAGTCCTTAAAGTCGCGGATCATCCGCAGACTTTCCGCAACCGATGTTTTGCCGACCTCATTGGGGCCCTGAATGATGGTCACCCCCGAACTCAACTGGATGTCCTGTTTGCCTACGCCCCGGTAGTTTTCTAAGGAAATTCGGTGGAGCCTCATCGGTGATCTCCTTGCATTCGGTACAGCAATGACAGGGCATCTTGCGCCAAAGTGGCTTGGGTATCATCGGGGGAGGCCGCCGCCACAACCAGTTCGTCGAGGGCGTCCTTCGCGTAGCCGTGGAGTTGTAGCTGCGCGAAATCTGCGTCGTCGGGAACGACAACCAGATCAGTGTGGCGCAGCCAGAGGTCGATCCGGGCAAAAAGCTCGCTGGCTTCTTCCAGGATCACATCCAGTCGAGCCCTCTGGGTGGTGGTGAGGGAGCCCTCCAGAGCCAACCATAGAGCGGTGCTTGACTTACGCGGGTAGGCGGCAAGTCGGGCCGCGAAATCTTCCAGCTGTTCATCAGAGGTTAAAGTGGCGCTGACCGTGGCGAAATCCCATGTGCCCACGGGGACCGAACGCACCTTCGCGACCGGGGTTTCCTGTGCGGCGACGGTGACGACCAGAACATTCCCGGGGTCGACATCGCG
>CAYFQJ010000095.1:0-5806 GCA_964345205.1 uncultured Actinomyces sp.
GCGGGGTCAAGGGGCAGATCCGCCGTGAGGTGCTTGCTGAAAATATCCCGCGCTTGCTGACGATCGGGGCGGTCAATGCGCACTCTGATATCTAAACGGCCTGGCCGCAACAAGGCCGGGTCGATCATATCGGCACGGTTCGACGCCCCAATAACGATCACGTTATCCAATGACTCCAAACCGTCCATTTCGGCGAGGAGCTGCGGAACAATCATCGTTTCGATATCGGATGAGATTCCACTACCGCGGGTACGGAACAGGGCTTCAATCTCGTCGAAGAAAATCACTACCGGAACATCCTGCCGTGCCAGTGTGCGAGCACGCGCAAAGATCGAACGGATCAGGCGTTCTGTTTCGCCGACGTACTTGCTCAGGAGCTCCGGACCCTTGATCGAAATGAAATAGGTTTGTCGCTGGGGGTCGCTGCCGGAAAGAGAAGCCGCCACCGCCTTGGCGATCAGGGTTTTTCCACTTCCGGGAGGCCCGTAAAGCAAAATGCCTCGCGGTGGCCGCAATCCGAACTCGCGATACAGATCCGGATGATTGAACGGCAGTTCGATGCTGTCACGCACCAGCTCGATTTGAGCGTCCAAGCCCCCAATATCGTCGTACGAAACGTCAGGGATCTCTGGTGTAAACAGCTGCTCGATATGTGAACGCACCAGCCGTTCATAAGCAAAGCCCGTCCGCAAATCCGCGAGGATCGAATCGCCCGGCTTCAAATTTCCATGACGCAGCGGGCCAGCCAACGACACGACGTGTTCCTGCCCGGCCTCCCCCGCGACAAGTGCCCTGTCTGCACCTAAGAGCTCAAGGATGGTCACGAGTGTCCCCGACTGCGGGAAGTCACCCTTCTCAGTCACAATCAAGTGCTGATCGAGTGAGACCAACTGGCCCGGTGTCAGGGACCGCGGGTCAATATGCCCAGCGGTCGCCACGCGCATCAGTCGACTGCCGTTGATAACGTCAACTTCGTCGCCCTCCCCATGAGCCTCACCGCGAGCGCTAACAAAAGTGACCCAGGTAGCCGGTGGTTTTTGCAGCCGCTCAAGCTGCCCCTGCAGCCCTTCCAACTGATCTCGCGCCGTGACGAGGGCACGCGACAACCGCAAGTTCTTCTCTTCCAGTGAGGCGACATTTAGCCGCAGCTGGCTGACTGTGGCGCTACGGTTTTCCGGTTCCACACTCATCAGTTCCCTCCTTGGTTCGGTAAGTAAAGACTAAAGCCACCGGTCAACCCTTTGTTGCAGGTCGCGGCGTAACCGCCGGGTCTTCTTCGCCCCTGGAACCCTGACCCCCAGTTCGGCGTCGCCCCAGTGAATCGGCCCCGACCACATGCCCGGTTTCCCATCCGCCGCATTCGCGGGGCGTCGACCGAGCAGGTGCGGGCTCACGCCCTCGCCAAGTCGGCGGGCAGTAATGAGGAATCCGGTATGGGCCACCATGCGGTGTTCGGGACGAACTGCAAGCCCCACCGAATGCCAGGGCCGGACTGTGCTCTCCCAAATTTGTGGTTCTGTGAACTTGGCGGTTTCCCGCAGGTCTTCGACCAAACGTGACATTTGCGTAACCGTAGCAACGTAGCAGGTCAAAACACCGCCGGGCAGCAGCGCGGACCCCACCTGCTCCAGATAGCTCCACGGATCCAGTAGGTCCAAGACGACCCGGTCGACAGTATGCGCAGGAAATGCCGCCGCCACATCACCAACGTCACCGATCTGCACATTCCAGTTAGGAAGGCGCCGCCCGAACCACAGATCAACATTGGCCTGCGCGATATCCGCAAAATCGGGGCGCTTCTCGACGGAAGTCAGTTGTCCGGTCGGACCGATGGTGCTTAGAAGCGACATGCTTAACGCCCCCGAACCGACGCCGGCTTCAAGAACTCGAGCGCCGGGGAAGATATCCCCCATCTGAACAATCTGCGCCGCATCTTTCGGGTAGACAATCGCGGCGCCACGCGGCATCGAAAGCACGTAGTCGCTCAGCAACGGGCGAATAATTTGAAAAGTACGGCCGCCCTCGACCTCGATAACCTGACCGTCCGGTAAACCGAGAACATCGTCATGCTTGATGGTTCCCCGCGCAGTTTGAAACTGCCCCCCAGCTACCAGCGTAACCGTATGGAGTTTCCCCTTTGGGTCAGTGATTTGTACTCGGTCGCCCTCAACAAGAGGCCCACGTCTTTGTGCCTGCCCCGGCGTGTCGAAAACTTGTCCCGCGTCCATCCCCAGTCCCACCAGGTCCCCTTTCCACAGGCTAACTTCTCTTTCGCAGTTTACCCCGACCGTCCGTTAGGGTCAGAGTGCGTTCCACAACACAGCAGAAACGGAGCAACTAAATGACTGTTCGACCGGCTGCACTTTCGGCTTCCCGCGCTAAGGACTATCAGCAGTGCCCCCTGAAGTTCCGCTTTTCAGTGGTTGACCGCATTCCGCAGCCGCCGACTGTGGCAACTATCCGCGGGACTCTGGTCCACCTGGTCCTCGAAAAACTCTTCGATCGTCCTCCTGCGGAGCGCACGATCCAGACAGCCGAAACCCTAGTGGTTCCGTCGTGGGACGAACTGTGTGAAGAGCGCGCTGAATACCTTCCCGTGATTGAGGCCGACAGTTCGGTGGAGACTTTGATTGCCGAGGCGCAACAGTTGCTGCTTTCCTATTTCGGCCTCGAGCAACCTTCGAACCTTCGACCTGAATCTTGCGAGTCCTTTATTGAAACTGAGATCGCTTCAGGCTTGCGGCTGCGCGGTATCGTCGATCGGATCGACCGCTCGCCCACCGGTTTGCTGCGCGTCGTTGACTACAAAACTGGTCGGGCCCCTTCGAGTCGTTTTGTTGATGAGGCTCTGTTTCAGATGCGTTTCTACGCACTGATGTTGCAATACACCGACCGGCTGCCGACCCGCATGCAGCTGCTGTACCTGAAAAGTGGACAGGTCCTGACACTGGATCCGGAACAGTCGGATATGTCCAATTTCGAGGCCGAACTCATGGCGTTGTGGGAGAAAATCGCTGCCGATGCCCGCAGCGGTAATTTTGCACCGAAACGGGGGCCGCTGTGTAACTGGTGCTCCTACCAGCCCATGTGTCCGCTGTTTGGGGGGAACCCGGAACCGCCCAGCGCTGAAGGCCTGCAGCGTCTACTCAGTATGCGCTCCGACGGCCAAGACTAACGGACAGAATCGACCACGACGCCAGCGCGGAGCAGCCTCAACAGCGATAAATCAATCTCGGCTGCCGATCTGAGCCGTGACAGTTCCGAATGGGGTTCCACTTCGACCTCATGCGGAATCGCGACGGTGATCCCCCCCGATGCCAAGCCTGAAGCAACACCCACAGGAGAGTCTTCAATTATCAGCGCCGAACGAATGGGAACCTGCAGCAATTCCGCGGCCCGCAAATAGGCCTCGGGGTGCGGTTTTGGCTCCGTCACTTCATCGCCAGCCACAATTGCCGCGAAAGTTCCCAAGGGGGCCGCTGCTGCCGCGGCATCAGCAATCGGTCGATACGACGAGGTGACGAGGGCGCTGGGCACATTCAAAGTGTTCAACATCCTGATTAGCTTCTTGATCCCCTGGCGCCACCGCACCTCTTCAGTCGCCAGCGCCGCGGACACACTCTGAACCATCGTTTCGACGATCTCTTCGGGGCTGCTCCTGAGGTTACCGACCTCACGAAGGTAGTTGGCGCCCTCTAAAAGGCTGACACCCACCAGGTTATTTGTGAATTTAGGGGACCACTCTGCGCCGCCCTCCTGTAACAGGTCACGTTGGGCGCGGGACCACATCGGCTCCGTGTCGATCAGCGTTCCGTCGAGGTCAAAGAGAACTGCTGCTGGGAGTGGCGAAATCCGAATCAAACTATTCCACCTGGAGAGATCGCCGGGACGACACCGCTGATCAGACAGATGGCGATAACGGCTGCGAAGACGATCCGGTAGATGACGAAAGGCTGGAACGACTTGGTGGAAATCAGCTTCAGGAACCAGACGATGACAAAGTAGCCCACCACAAATGCGATGACTGTGGCCAAAATGGTCTGGCCGACGTAGACGGTGTCGCCGCCCGTGGCGACTTTGAAGACCTTGTAGAGCCCCGAAATGTAGACAGCCGGGAGCGCCAGAAGGAAACTGTATCGTGCCGCAGCTTCACGGGTGTAACCCATGAGCCGACCCGCGGTAATCGTTCCGCCCGAGCGCGAAACTCCGGGGATTAGTGCCATGGCCTGGGCCAAACCGTAGTAAATTGCGTCACGCCACGTCAGGTTATCTAACTTCTTTTTCCGTGGACCGATCTTATCTGCCCAACCAAGCAACAAGCCGAAGATTGCCAACATTGTTACGGTGATCCAGAGGTTGCGGAAGCTCGTGTCGATCTTGCTTTCCAGCAGCAGGCCGAGGACGCCGATCGGAATTGAGCCGACGATGATCATCCACCCCATCCGGGCGTCCGGATCCGAGGCCGGAACACGACGGTCCGCAGGGATAAACGGCATCGCCAACCACCACCGCTTGATGATGCGCACGATGTCTTTCCAGAAGTAGATGAGGACTGCGGTTTCTGTGCCGATCTGTGTGATGGCGGTGAACGCCGCACCGGGGTCGCTGTCTCCAATTAGTTCTCCAACAAAACGCAAATGCGCCGACGACGAAATGGGGAGGAACTCGGTCAGTCCTTGGACCAAACCGTAAATGACTGCACTTAACCAATCCATGTGTTCACCTTAGCTACTCCGCGTTGATTCACGACCCACTGCGTCCACCATTATGCCCTGGCCGGGTAGGCTAGCAAGATGCGACTTGAACAATTAGGCGATTGTGGCCTTTTCGTCTCTCAGATTGGTTTGGGCACCCGCACCTGGGGTGCCGACATAGATCCGCTGGACGCTGCGGATATGCTCAGACTGTTTCGAGATAGTGGAGGAACGTTCATCCAGCTCGATGGTTCGGGCCCGGCGGAGCCCGCCCCGGCAGTTTTGGGTTCCGCCCTCGGCCAGTCCGACCACGACGACGTGGTGATCAGTTTACGAACGGTCCCCACACCACAGACCCCATCCCTGAGTCGACGCCACTTGCTGAATTCTTTGGACGCCACGCTGAAGCACCTGGGAAGTGACCACATTGACCTGTGGTTCGCCAGTGGGCCTCGCGGCGCCGCTCCTCTGGAAGAAATAATCTCTGCCCAAGAGATTGCTTTGCGCTCCGGGCGTGTGCGCTACACCGGGCTCGATAATTTCTCGTCGTGGGAGGGCGGACGCGCAACGGCCCTCGCCGAGAACGCCGGCACCCCAATTGCAGCTTGGGGAGCCACTGTTTCCCTGCTTAACCCGCAGATTTTGCAGGCAGATTCGGCAGGTTTGCGCCAATCCGGTTTAGGTATCGTGGCGGGAGCCCCCCTGGCCGGTGGCGTCTTGACCGGCAAATACCGGCATTCGACTCCACCCGACTCACGGGCGGCCTCACCCCATTTACAGGCTGAGATCAGCCAGTATCTGAACGACGGGTCCTCGCGCATAGTGGAGGCCGTCATCCGCGCTTCCGAGGGGTTAGAGATGTCGCCCGGGCAGGTTTCGCTGCTCTGGGTTTTAGGAATACGTTCCGTCTCCACGGCGGTGATCGGCCCGAGAACCACACACCAGCTCAAGAACCTGCTCGCGGTGAGCGACCGCAAACTCCCGAAAGCACTGATTGATGTACTAACCGAACTGGCGATCCAAGCCTGAAATCTCGGCGTCCCGACTAAAGGTCAGTCGTCGTCCTCATCATCTAGAGAGACAATTTCAATGTAATCATCGTCATCGTCCTC
>CAYFQJ010000096.1:0-5713 GCA_964345205.1 uncultured Actinomyces sp.
GCCTCTTTGGGGGCGGGTTTCCGGCGTTAAGCGGCACACACAAGCCCCATCTCGGCCCAGCTCTTGGTCCGACGAGATCACAGATACCAAGCACTCGCGGGTGGGGTGACAAGCGACAGTTTCAGAACAATCACACTGCCGCACAAAGGGCGCACAGGAACAGCATGTTTTGACGTACAGCCTTGAAATGAGCTGGTTTGAACGGAGAAAACCTTAACAAAATGAGGCAACCGCGGAGTACCGCGGTTGCCTCTATTGTCGGGGCGACAGGATTTGAACCTGCGACCCTCCGCTCCCAAAGCGGATGCGCTACCAAGCTGCGCCACGCCCCGATCTGTTCTTACTGCGTGAACACAGATGATCATACGCACGTTACTGCGAATTGGCTAACTGGTCCCCCACAATGAGAACAAAGTTACTTACAGTTCGAAATCCACTGCAGAACGGTCAACTGCCAGTTCGCGCATTCGCTTGGCCACCTGAACGTGATCCGGGTGGTCGACGTAGGCATCCAAACCGGCCTCATCCGCAAAATCAGCGATGAGCACCAGGTCCCAGTTGCCGGGTTTGTCGATGACGTTACTTTTCGCGACGGCACCTAGAAGTGTGGGGACTGTGCCCACCAGGCCGGTTAGGGCCTCAGCCATCGCATCAGCATTGGACTGACGCTCCCCCGCAGTTTCGCCCTGGAGTTTCCATGAGACGACATGACGAATAGCCATTCTGTTCCTTCCGACCACTGTCGTGGTAATCAGAGACGTTGAATACCTGAACAGCTTACCGTCCCGACACGACGGCTCGCTGCCTCCCACCCATCTTTAGGACCGATTATGATCAGTTCATGACTGATTCCACACCTAAACCTGCTTCGGATGGCCAAACCGAGTCTGAAATCACTAGCGACGCCTCTTCGCAAGAGGCGCATCTCACTGACGAAAAAACTGGGAAGAGCGGCGGTTCATCGAAGAAGATCCTAGGTGCTGGTTCCGTTACGGCCGCTGTCGTAGCACTTTTCCTCTTCGTCCGGATCCTCGCAGTTTCCCACTGGAACTGGAACGTGGCGTCCGATATCGCTGATTCATTTAACTTCGATGACGCGATCTCGATTCTCTTCGGCACCCTGTTCGAAATGCCGATCGTCAGCGGGATCATAATTTCGGTGGTTCTGCCGCTCGCTATTTTCCGGCTCTTTTGGCTCACGCGCCACGCCGACCGGGTCAGCAACCTGACCGACGTTTTCGTCATCATCACCCTCGGGATTACGCTGTTCGTGCTGATCCGCAGCTACGGTATGTGGTGGCCGCTGGCGATCGTATTCGCGGTGACAGGGTCGCTAATTGTTGCGGCGTTGCTGCCCGAATCCGCTCGCACCCGCAAAATCTTATCCAAGGTTGGCCGCAATGCCGGAACTCTCATGGTGGCGAGTTTCCTGCTCTTGGCGGTGCTCATCAACACGCCCTGGATACCTCGCGAACAGATCGAAACTGACGATGGAAAAATATACGGCTACGTCCTCCAAGAGAACGCTGGGTTCATCAAGGTACTCACTGACGACCACGACGTAGTGTTTGTGAAGGTTGACAATATCGAAGCACGTACGGCCGCGCCCAAAGAGTAAACCGGGGCCGATCCCTATTCGATCCACTCATAAATGGTGGCAGAAATATCGTTAATCGTTTGCCAGTCCGGGTTCAGCGTGTAGATGGAGAAAACGAAATCTCCCTTCGGGCTGCTCACAATCCCAACGTCGTGATGATTCGCGCCCAGGAAACCAACTTTGTCGGAAACGACGGCGTCCGGGCCGGCGACCGAGGCGATGCCGGCGGGGATCCCGTCACGATATTCCTGCAGGGCCATGATGCCCAATAACTCTTCGGCGTCTGCCGGATCTAGCAGTTCGCCAGAGTACAGGTTCGTCATGAAAGTGGCCATGTCGCGCGCCGTTGTCTGCAAGTTGGCGGGCTGGAACGTCGTGTTCACCGCACCGCCCTCCCGAGCTTGGTCTTCAATGGCCGTGAAACCTTGAACTCCGAACCAGCTTTCGGGACAGGCGTTATCGGACCAGATGATCATTTCCCGCAGGCAGGAATCGAGGGTTTGGCCAGCAAGGTAGTCGGACCAGCTCCAGGTGCCTTCGGCGACGGCGTTGTACATCGAGTACCCGGTGACTACCTTGTAGGTGCTGGCGGCCACGAAAGTGTCATCCGCGTTCAGTTCAAAAATGGTGTCGCCATTGGCGAGGTCGACGATGACGATCCCGACCGGGATGGTTCCGATAATTGGGGAGAGTTCCGCACCGAGCTGGGCGCCTCGCAGTTCCTCGGTCATTGCCGTGAGCGCGTCGAGAAGATTCGTGATCCCCGTTTGTCCCTCGGAAACTTCGGGGAGGACCCGGCCCTTTCCGGACAGCGCTTCGGCCTGGGCAAGCACCCTGCTCAGCTCCTGGGCGGCATCCGTGGTGACGCCCTCAGTTTCGAGTCCGTGAAGGACGGATTGGGACTTGACTATCGCGCTGTCGAGTTGGGTCTTGGCGACGGCGATTTGCGCTTGGGCTCCCTCGGCAAAGAAGTCTCGGGCCTGCTGCGGGAGGACTGTTGACTGCGTTTGCAAAAGCTCGACGTCAGACTCGAGGGCGGCAGCATTTTCAGTAATGACTTCTGTGCTCAAATCGGGCGAACATCCCGGGGCTGTTTCGCGCTGGTAGATATCGGCAACGGCCTGATATTTGGCTTCAAGTCCCTGTGCGGCCTCGGCCTGTGCCATATCGCCCTCCACGTCGAGAGTCAGAGCGGCCTCAACGTCCGAGTACGTGGCAAAATCTGTTTCCAGTTCGACACTCAACTGACTGGCAGCCAATTCGCAGCGCGCTACAGCGGCATTATGGGCCCGATAGTCGGCAGTGAGCAACCAGATGGCCACAGCCGCGACCGCGCCCACCAACACGATTTTCAGGAAGTTGGCGATCCAGCGGGAACGTGTAGAGGATTCGGCCACATGCTGCATTACATAACCGCGTCCCACTAACAGTCCCCCCAGACAGCTAAACATTCATCGAGTTAATGATCTCACTGCATTGTATCGTGCCCGGTCACCCGTGTCGGGCAATCACATTCGAAACTCTAACGTGTCAATGTTTTCGCGAATAACCCGAGCCGGATTACCCACAGCGACACAGTTGGCCGGAATGTCTTTAGTGACGACAGAACCCGCACCGATCACCGTATTGTCACCGATGGTCACGCCCGGCAGAATGATCGCGCCGCCCCCGACCCAAACGTTGGTACCTAAAGTTATTGGCGCACCCGCTTCGAGCAGGTCCGCACGCGGAACCGGTGGCACCGGGTGCAGCGCAGTGTAGAGCTGCACGTTGGGCCCCAACATGCACCCCGCTCCGATCCTAATGTCCACCACATCTAGGGCCGTCAAGTTGAAGTTAATGAAGGTTCCCTCGCCGATATGGATGTTCTCGCCATAGTCAACGGCCAAGGGCGGCTTAATGGTCACGCCATCCCCCACGGTCCCGAGGAACAGCGGCAACATTTGTCTGGCCGCGTCCTCATTTGCCAACCAAGTTGACTGATAGGCCGCGCACATCCGTTCGCCGTGTTTAGCGGCCTTGGCACTGTCCGGGTCGTCGGCAATGTACCAGTCCCCCGCCAACATGCGCTCCCGATTGCTGCGGTCATCCCCCGCGAAGTAGTCAACTGTCACTTTGGT
The DNA here is from genome assembly GCA_964345205.1 of uncultured Actinomyces sp. Taxonomy (GTDB): domain Bacteria; phylum Actinomycetota; class Actinomycetes; order Actinomycetales; family Actinomycetaceae; genus Scrofimicrobium. Next base: position 3,718 of record CAYFQJ010000096.1, read on the forward strand.
TCCTTTGGTTGTTCAGGTCTTTAGCGCCCGGGCCAGTACTTGAGCCAGCGAGCGGCGGTCGTCATCACCTCGGCCCACCGGTGCGGGTCTTGCCCCGCTTTCGCGTGGAGAGGCATTAGCCGCTGCTGGGCGATAGTTTGAGCTTGAGCATACTTGAGGATCCCCGCCGAGCCGTGCCGTCGACCCAGACCAGAAATACCCATCCCACCCATCGGCGCGGCATATGAGGCCCAGGCCGCCGCATATCCGGCGTTCACGTTGACGGTTCCCGTTCGCAACTGGCGAGCTATTTCCGTTCCCTGATGCTCGGACCACACACTGGCGTTCAAGCCGTAGGCCGAGTCGTTCGCCGCTGCTAGAGCCTCGGCGTCACTGGACACCCGGTAGATGGCCACCGCCGGACCAAAAGTTTCTTCGGCGAAAATCTCGGCATCGGCGGGCACGTCAACCAACACTGTCGGTTCAAAGAAGTAGGGGCCGAGGTCGGGGCGAGCTCGCCCGCCGGTGAGGACTCTGGCGCCTTTCGAGACAGCATCGCGCACTTGGCTTTCAAGTTTCCGGAGCTGTTGCGCATTCGTTAGGGTCCCCATGTCGATTTCCCAGTCGTAACCGGAACCGACTTTGAGGGCGGACACCTGCTCAACGAAGGCGGGAACGAACTGGTCCCACAGCTTTTCGTGAACATAGATGCGTTCGATCGCGATGCAGAGTTGGCCGGTATTGGAAAAGCTGGCGTGGACGGTGCCGGGGACCGCCTTCTTCAGGTCCGCGTCGCTGAGGACGAGGAGCGGGTTCTTCCCACCAAGTTCGGCCGACAAACTGATCAGGCGCTCAGCACATTCCGTTGCGACAGTCCGACCGGTCTGCGTCGAGCCGGTGAACATCATGAAATCGGCCTGCTCGATGAGGGCGGTCCCAATAGTCGCACCCGAGCCGAGGACGACCTGCAGCACACCGCGGGGAACCCCGGCCTCAACCAGGAGGCTGGCCACCGCAATACCCGTATGCGGTGTTGCCGAATCGGGTTTCAATATCACGGCGTTACCCGCAATTAGGGCGGGAAGGACGTCCGTCGCCGGAAGAGTCATCGGGTAGTTCCACGGGGTGATCACGCCGACGAGGCCTTGCGGCTGGTAGCGCACCACCGTCCGGGTGAGGGCGGGGATGGCGCCAGCAACGCGACGTTCACCCAGAATTCTGGGGGCATTCGCCGCCAAGTAATTGGACCACTGGATTACGTCGAGGACCTCTTCGAACGCACTGGAACGATTCTTACCGGTTTCCAGTTGAATCAAATCGAGTAGCTTTTCGCGATTCCGCAGCACCAGATCCGCGAAGCGTTCCGCCACTTTCGCACGTTGCCGTAATGGCACGTCACGCCAGGTTTCTTGGGCCACGCGGGCACGCTTTGCGGCCTGCTCAACAAGCTCGGGCGTGCTGCGGGAAACGGGGTCGAGCGGCGACCCGTCCCACGGGCATTCGACCGCCATCTGACCACTGTCCGGACCAGAAACAATCAACCCGGGGGGCACAGGGATTTTAGGCATCGGCCAAAGCAAATGTTTCATCGGACCAGAGGCGGGCGAAGAGGAATCGGTGGGCGTCATTTCCCCAGTGTGACGTTACCGGGGTCGAGTCGCAAACGGTGGCTAAATTGGGGGCGGTTTGTTGGCTCTCAATTGACCTGTAGCGAATGCCGTTCATGCTGAACTTGAACCGTCAAAATGACCTTTCTGACGCGGTATTTCAGGCGCAACTGTTCCCAAGGCACCGACCACGGGCCCGATATTGAACCCCGGCTAAAAGCTCTCGGCACCTAATGTTCACTGAGCCCCCCCAGTTATCGAAGGAACACATCTGGACACGAAGAAGTTGGCCCTGCTCACTGCGGCTATCTACATCATTGGAAGTGTATTCTTGGCGGCCTCCGCACTGGTAAGAGCGTACGGTTCATACTCATCCTCTTTCCCGTGGCGCCCGATCCCTGGGGTGGGAC
>CAYFQJ010000097.1:0-5627 GCA_964345205.1 uncultured Actinomyces sp.
AAGATTACCTGACGTTCAAGTGTTGGGGCAAACCAGCACCCCTGTTTCCGTTGGGACGTTCATCACTCTACCGCGTTTTTCTGCCTTATGGTCCGGTTTGCGTCTCAACAATGACCTATGCCCTACCTGTGTGGGTTTTTTGCTGGGAACATAGGGGGGTGCTTGACTTGAAATCGACTTTGAATTTGCAGCTAGATGTCGCTGAACAGAAGGTTGCCGCTACCCACTCGCCTGTGAGGTATTTGATCTCTTCGATGTTGGCGGGCGCCTACATCGGGATCGCGGTTGTTCTGATGGCTTCCGCCGCGGGACCGTTCGCAGCTGTCGGTAACCCGGCAGCCAAACTGGTGGGCGGAGCAGTTTTCGCAATCGGCTTGATCCTTGTCGTGTTCGCGGGGGCCGAACTGGTCACCAGCGCGATGATGATTCTGGCCCAGGGTGCTTTCGGGCGCCGTATCAGCTGGCTGGCGGCTTCAGCCACACTGCTTTTCTGCCTGGTGGGGAACCTGCTGGGGTCTTTGCTTTTCGGTTGGATGGTCGTCCAGTCTGGTCTGGTGAACCCCGATGTGCCAGCAGGCGGTTTCGTGGCAGCCGCATTGACGGTGAAGGGGCACGAATCATTATGGGAGCTTTTCTGGCGCGCCGTTCTCTGTAACATCCTGGTCTGTTTGGCGATCTGGTCGGCAAACCGTTCAAAGACTGAGGCCGGCAAAGCTATCGTTATTTTCTGGTGTCTTCTGGCCTTCGTAACGTCCGGCTTCGAACACGTTGTGGCGAATATGACGACGTTCGCGATCGGTGTGTTTTCGGATCCGATGATGACCTCTTGGTCCGAGTTCGGCCGCAACATGGGGATCGTCGGCCTCGGCAACCTGGTCGGCGGAGCAATCTTTGTTGGCGCGGCCTATTTCGTGGTCGCTGGGCCCCTCACAGCCCCCAAGAAGTCCGTCGAAACCGCAAGCTAACTATTTTTGGGCCGCTACTGGTTATGGTCGGCTGTCACTGGCTGCCGTTTGCCCGTCTTTGACGTATTTTCCGTGCGTGGGGCAACGCTTTGGCCCAGATCCGGTACATCCAGTTCAGTCCAATATCGGCACCGGGGTGTAGATTCGTTTCTACTCCCGAGGTGAACCCCAGTTTGAACTTAGAGATACCGTCGTTGAAAAGTCCGTTGAGGTCGTAGGTCTGCGTTCCGCGTTCTTTCTGGTCAAGTATGGCGGCCCATTTCAACCCGAAGTTAGCGCGCAGTTCTTGCCCCTCTTTGTTGATTCCACCGTAGAGTTCAAACGCAGTTGCGGGGCTTGTTGCCAGCCAAAGAAAGGCAAGGACCCTACCGTCTTTTTCCGCCATGTAGACGGGCACAGCATCACCCATCTGCTTGTAGATCTCGTGATAGTAACTGTTGGCATGCAGGTGGAACCCGGCCCGCTGCGCGGTGTCTTCATATATTTCGAGGCATTTGTCTATATCCGCCAAGTTCTCGGCCCTACGAACGGTCACCCCATTCTTTTCACTCCGATTGATATATTGCCGGGTCTTCTTGGTCATGTTTTTGCGAAGCGTTTCGACGCTCTGGGTGAGGTCGATTGTCGCGGTGCGCGGCATCAAAATGGGGTTGGAGTTCGGCTGTCCCTTTTCGGGTTCGAACTCTCCCAGGAGGTCAGGTTCGAAAGTGATGGAGATAGCCATCGTGGTTTGCCGGATTTCCTCGGCAATGAGTTCCGCAATCTTTGCAGGATCTTTCCCGAAGGGCCCGCGCGGAACGTACGCAACTGCCTGGAAAGGGAAGGGCACGTTCCGTACGAGCACTTGCACTCCGCCGACAGTTTCGCCGTCTTCTTTGGCAACGTATCGGCGAACTGTCCAGGGACCGGTTTCTTTTTTCGCTTCTCCCCATCCCCAAAGTTGCAGGGGGTGTCCGCCCTGTGTGGTGACAATTTTGTCCCACTGCTCTTTTCGGTCAATACCTGTCAGTTCCACGACGTTGCGTGCCTTTCGGGTTGTTAGGCGCTACGGGCCCCATAACAATTACGGGGCCCGGCGTTGTTTTTGCATTCTTATTTCGGGGCGGTCTACTCGTCCATCAGGGAGACGCGGATGCCTCCGACGAGGCTCGCCACAAGGTTGTAGAGAAGCGCTCCGAGGGTGCTGATCGCGGTAATCAAAATTACGTTTGCGATTCCGAGGATGGTGGCGTACGAAATGACGCGCGGCAACCTGATGTATTCGAGAAGGTCGAGGAATGATGTTGATCCGAGGCCTTCGAGGAACGTTTCAAGCGATCCGAAGACGTTCATTCCGTCGAGTACGAACCACAGGATGATCACCGCGATGACGGTGACTATTCCTGCTGCCACGGCGACGACGAACCCAATTTTCAAGACTGACCATGGGTCAATTTTAGCCAGGGTCAGTTCAACTTGCCGTGGTTCGTCTAGTTCCGTTTGGGGGTGCTCGCCGGGGCTGTTATGCATCGGGCGTCTCCTCAGTGTTTTCGTCGACTACGGGTGTCTCTGATGTTGTTTCGTCGATGTTCTCGTCTTCATCTTCGTCGTCCCCAGCGTTGAGGGTCACGGCAATGATGCGGTCGTTACTGTCGGGTCGAGCAAAAATAACTCCCTTAGTGTTTCGACCCGTGGCGCGAACGTCTCCGGCTGTAACTCTAACGAGTTTTCCGCTTTCGGTGATAACCATGACATCTTCTTCAGGTTCGATGACGAGGGCGTCCACAAGGGCCCCGCGATCAGCGTCAAGGTTGGCAACCTTAATTCCGATTCCGCCGCGCCCCTGGGTGCGGTAGTCAGCGAGTGGGGTCCGTTTCGCGTATCCCCCTTCGGTGACGATCATGAGGTCGGCGCCCTCTCGTACAGTTTCCATGGTGAGCAGTTCGTCGTCACCACGGAAACGCATGGCCCGCACACCCGACGTCGCTCGTCCGGTGGGACGCAACTGTTCATCATCGGTGGTGAATCGCAAGGACATGCCGTTACGGCTGACAAAGATCAGGTCTTCCTCAGCGTCAACGATCCGTGCCGAGACGACCTCGTCAATTTCCCCGTGTTCGTCTTCACGCAGGTTGATAGCAATTAGCCCCGCGGTTCGAGGCGAGTTATACGCTTCGAGTTTAGTTTTCTTGACAAGACCCGACCGGGTGGCAAGTACCAGGTAACTGGCCGTTTCGTAGTCGGGGATGTGCAGGACCTCAACGATGTTTTCGTCTGGTTCAAAGGCGAGCATATTCGCAACGTGCTGTCCCTTGGCATCTCGACTACCTTCGGGCAGTTCGTATGCTTTGGCGCGGTAAACTCGGCCTTTATCTGTGAAGAAAAGTAGCCAGTCGTGGGTGCTGGTAACGAAGAAGTGGTCGACGGAGTCATCGCCACGCAGCTGCGCACCTCTGACACCTTTGCCCCCTCGCTTCTGAGCTCGGTAGGCGTCTTCACGGGTGCGTTTGGCAAATCCCGCACGCGTAATGGTCACGACGACGTTCTCTTCAGGAACCAGGTCTTCCATCGACATTTCGCCGCCGTAAGGAACGATCGCGGTCTTGCGTTCGTCACCGTATTTTTCAGCGATGCCCTGCAGCTCTTCGGAAATGATTTCCCTCTGCTTCGTGGGCGAGTTAATGATTGCTTGAAGTTCGTTGACCCGTTCGGTCAGTTCGGCGTGTTCAGTGAGGATCTTCTGCCGTTCGAGGGCGGCAAGCCGACGCAGCTGCAAGGCAAGAATGGCATTAGCTTGGATCTCATCAACGTTGAGTAAGCCCATCAGTCCGGTGCGAGCTTCATCAACGGTGGGGGACTTGCGGATCAGCGCGATTACAGCGTCAAGAGCGTCAAGGGCCCGCAGGTACGCGTCGAGGATGTGCAGTCTTTCGCGTGCCTTCGCCAGTCGGAACTGGGTTCGACGCACGATCACTTCAATTTGGTGCTTGACCCAGTAGTGGACAAAACCATCGATACTGAGTGTGCGTGGCACCCCATCAACCAGCGCGAGCATATTCGCGGGGAAAGACTCTTGCAGCGAGGTCCGCTTGTAGAGGTTGTTGAGAACGACCTGCGGCACGGCATCTCGTTTGAGGACGACAACGAGTCGCTGACCATTACGCCCGGATGTTTCATCGCGAAGGTCGGCGATCCCTTGGACTTCGCCACTTCTAGTCAGTTCCGCAATCTTTGAAACCAAATTATCGGGGTTCACCTGGTATGGCAGGTTCTTGATGACCAGGCAGTTACGTCCATGAAGCTCTTCAACGTCAACGATGGCTCGCTGAATAATCCGTCCACGTCCGGTCCGGTAGGCTTTCTCGATTCCTTGTCGCCCGAGGATCAACGCACCGGTGGGGAAGTCGGGGCCCTTAATCCGTTCGAGGAGCGCTTCCAAAAGTTCTTCGCGTGTCGCCTCAGGATTATCGAGGTACCACTGCACACCGTCAACTACTTCGCCCAGATTATGCGGCGGGATCTTGGTCGCCATTCCCACGGCGATCCCTTCGGATCCGTTGACAAGCAGGTTCGGGTACCGCGAGGGCAGAACCACGGGCTCTTGGTTACGACCGTCATAGTTGTCTTGGAAATCGACGGTTTCTTCGTCGATGTTCCGCGTCATTTCCATGGCGAGCGGTTTCATTTTGCATTCGGTGTATCGCGGCGCTGCCGGTCCCAGGTTTCCGGGAGAACCGAAGTTACCCTGCCCGGCAACCAGCGGGTACCGCATAGACCACCACTGGACCATACGAGCAAGGGCATCATAAACCGATGAGTCACCGTGAGGGTGGTAGTGCGACATAACGTCACCGACAACGCGCATACATTTGTAGAAGCCACCGTCAGGGCGGTAACCGCCGTCGTACATGGTGTAGAGGATGCGTCGGTGCACCGGTTTCAGTCCATCTCGAACATCGGGGAGGGCACGCCCAACGATGACACTCATCGCGTAGTCCAGGTAGGACCGCTGCATCTCAGTTTCAAGGTCCACGGGGTCGATACGCCCGGGACTGCTTTCCTTCACCACTATTTGTTCGACGGCATCTTCTGTTGCGTCGGCAATTGCCTCGGCGATGTCATCCGCTTCGAATTCTGGGGTCAGTTCGTCACTCACTAGGGTTCCTTAACTGCGTTTAGGCGTCGATAAAGCGGACGTCTTGGGCGTTTCGTTGGATGAAAGATCTGCGTGATTCAACGTCGTCGCCCATGAGAATGGTAAATATTTCGTTGGCGGCCGCAGCTTCGCCTACTTCAATTTGTTTGAGGATTCGATGTTCGGGATCCATGGTGGTGTCCCAAAGTTCTTGGTCGTTCATCTCACCAAGACCTTTGTAACGCTGGATGCTGCCATGTTTGGGCAGGCGCCATCCGCGCTCAGCGCCCTCGGCTAAGGCGACGTCACGTTCATCGTCGGAGTAAACGTACTGGTGGGGAGCATTGGACCACTTGAGACGGTAAAGCGGCGGGGTCGCAAGGTACACATGACCGTCCTCCAGCAGCTCTCTCATGTAGCGGAAGAAGAAAGTCATCAGCAGCGTCGCAATGTGCTGACCGTCAACGTCAGCATCCGCCATGATAACGATGCGATGGTAACGCAGCTTTTCCCATTCGAACTCTTCACCGATCCCGGCTCCCAGCGCC
>CAYFQJ010000098.1:0-5605 GCA_964345205.1 uncultured Actinomyces sp.
CCCTCTACCCGGAGCTCGACAAGTGAAGAATCCCTGGCCAGATCGCGTCAATGACGCGAAGCCACACGATGGTGTGAAACTCGCCGGTGAAATCAAAGCCGACCTCAAAACGCGGGTGGCGGCGCTGGCGGCCCGAGGCATAACTCCCGGCCTGGGCACAATCCTGGTCGGAGATGACGCTGCCTCACAGGTGTACGTTGCCGGTAAACACCGCGACTGTGCCGAGGTCGGCATCGAATCGATGCGGATCCAGCTGCCGGCAGACGCCACACAGCAGCAGGTCCACGATGCGATTGACCAGCTCAACAATGATCCGGCCTGCACCGGTTTCATCGTGCAGCTTCCACTGCCGCGTCACCTCGATGAGGACGCGGCCCTGGAGCGGATCGACCCGGCTAAAGATGCTGATGGTTTGCACCCGTTCAACCTGGGGAAACTAGTCAGTTCAATTGATGAGTCTCCCAGCTGCCCTCAGCCGTGCACTCCGCGGGGAATTATTGAACTTTTGCGTGCCGGTGGGGTTGAACTCAGCGGTGCCCAGGTTGCGGTGGTGGGACGCGGACTAACTGTCGGGCGTCCCCTCGGCCTGATGCTGACACGTAAAGATGTGAACGCCACGGCGGTCCTGTGCCACACCGGCACTGTCGATATGGCCCAGCAGGTGCGCCAGGCCGATATTGTCGTTGCCGCCGTTGGTGTGCCCGGACTGATTACCCCGGATATGGTTCGTCCCGGAGCGGCCGTTATTGACGTGGGCGTGTCCCGCGTTGACGGGAAAATCGCCGGCGATATTGCCGAGGGCGTCCAGTGGGTGGCGGGATCTCTGACCCCCAATCCCGGTGGGGTTGGCCCGATGACTCGGGCGATGCTGCTCGCCAATGTGGTGGAAACAGCGGAACGGAACGCGTGAGCCTCTTTACCGTTTCAAGTGTGAACGTCAATGGTATCCGCGCCGCGACTCGTCGCGGGATGATGGAGTGGTTGGCCATCGAAAACCCGGATGTCCTGCTGCTACAAGAAGTTCGAGCTCCCGCCGTCATCGCCCAGCAGCAGTTGGGCGACGGGTGGCACGTGATTACTCACGAAAGTGAGTTGAAGGGACGCGCTGGTGTTTCGGTGGCGCTCAACCGGGAAACCTATCCGGACCCGGATTTTGAGGTCACTACCGGCCTCGGCCCGGATGATACGGATGTGGACTCGGGACGCTGGCTGGAAGTTGAACTGCCGAACAACCTGACCGTCGTGTCCGCGTACTTGCATTCTGGTTCAGTAGGAACACCGAAGCAGGAGGCGAAAATGTCGCACCTGCCTCGCGTTGAGGCGCGACTGGCGGAACTGTCCGCCCGGGGGGCGGCCCTGGTGGCCGGCGACTTCAACGTGGTGCGCGGTGAGAGCGACATCAAGAACTGGAAGGGTAACTACAATAAATCTTCCGGCGTCCTCGATGAGGAAATGGAGTTCCTCAACCGGTGGGTTGAACAGCAGGGGTGGAGCGACGTCGTCCGCAACTTGGCGGGCGATATTCAAGGTCCATACACGTGGTGGTCGTGGCGAGGCAAAGCCTATGACAACGACGCGGGATGGCGGATCGACTACCAGTACGTCACTGAAGAGTTAGCGGCCAGTGCCGAGTCCTTCACTGTGTTTCGGGCTCCGACTTGGGATGCGCGCTTTTCGGATCATGCTCCGGTGACGGTTCGATATCGTCAATAGTCGTCGGGACCGCTACATCGGGAGGCAGTTTGTGCATGATTTCTGGCAGCCACCGCAGCGTCTCGGGGTGCGAGAGCGTCACGTAGTTCGGTCGCCCGGGAATCACGGTGTTCCCTTTCACGGCCGCCACGACTGGCCCCGGAGGGTTAGCGGTCCAGGCGGCCGCCAACAGCATCACCCAGGCCAGCAGGTTCACCCAGACAATTAGGGTAATTAGCGTGGTTGCGGTGGCCAGGATTGGACCAGAGACTTGCGTGAGAATTGACGTCCCTAAAAGGCGCAGCAGCAAGGAGCCGGTGGCGGCGATTATTCCGCCTTGAATCAGGTCCCAGGGCCCCGGTAGAACTCCCGCTACGAATCGGACGAAAACGACGAAAACAAAGAAGTCGACGAGGAACGGGACCAGGACCACTAGCAGGTTGAAGAGGGGCCGAAGCCACTGTGACGTGGAATCCCCGAGCCATTCCACGACCAATTGGTGCAGGAATGTTCCCAGAGATGTCAGAACCGCGATACTTAATACACCGACAAATAGGGTCAATAAACCCACTACTCGGTGCAGAAGGACAGCGGGCAGGGGTTCCTGTAGATTCCCGATACCGAACATCGCCCGCATCGCGCGAGCCAAAGATTTGACGACAGAGGTCGCCGCGAAAAGAGCCACCAGCAGCGCGAAGAGGCCGGTAAGCGAAATGCCGGGGGACGCCACCAAAGTATCGGGATCAACCAGACCATTCGGATTGTGTTCGGTGATGAAAAGTCCCGGCAGTGCCTGGTTGCTCGCATCGAGGACCGCGTCCCGCAGCCGGGTGTTATCTCCCAGCAATGTGCTGAAAGCAGTCCAGCCGACGGTGATCGCTGCCGTCAAAGAAAACAGTGACATGTAGGCGATGCCAGCCGAAAGCAGGGGACCCTGCTGGTTGAAGAACCGCTGTAGGCTGCGTCCCAGTCGGGTTCGTTTGGCGACGCCAATCAGGGACCGCACTCGTTTAGGGTCGCGCCACGCCTGTTTGAGGTCGGACCAGGTCGCCGCCCGCCGGTCGGGTGTCAAAAGGTCTTGTGTGGCCATATCAGAGTCCGAAGTCAAAGATTGCGCGTGAAGTGTACGTTCCGGTCGGGTCGACGCTGTCGAGGCGAAAACCAGGGACGGTCCACTCAGCGTGGAAACCGCTCCACTCGGTGAGAGCCCGCTTCAAATCCTCATTACTTACCCCGTGCGCCAAGGTGACGTGCGGATGGTAGGGGAACCGCGGGGTGTAATCGAGCGGGCCGTTCCGGATCTCGTCGGCCAGTTCCTCGCACTCGGCGAAACCCTGTTCAACACTGAGGAAGGTGACGGGTGAAACCGGCATGAAAGAGCCGGTCCCGCCAAGCTGTAAACGAAATGCCCTGGTTTTGGCAGCGACCTTCTGCAGGTGTCGCAACACAGCTTCCCTGTCGGCAATATTCACCGCCACAGGGGGCACCAGAGTGATGTGGGCAGGAACCCGGTGAGCGGCCTCGTCCCCGAAAGCTAATCGCGCTTCAGTCAGTTCAGTTACCCAGGGCTCAGGAATCGCGATCAGTACGCCCACCCACTCTTGAGCAGCGGTTTTTTCGGGAAGAAACATGCCTCGTTATCCTTAACTTGGTCGGGGTCCTCAGGTTGTCGGCGCTGGGTACACTGTAAGAGTACATTGGGTGGGCAGCCCGTGACGCTCGTGGCCTTCCCCAGTTTATGCTGATGACCGAACCGTCGCCGGTGGCCGATTTTGAGGAGACGAATTTATGAGCCGCAAACACGGAGTGCTCAAAGGGATGGCACTATTTTTAGGCGGCGCGGCCGTGGGACGCCTCGTTCACATCGACCGCCAGCGTCAAAGTCACCGCCGCACCTGGGAGGACCACAACCTTTCCACCTTGACCAAACGGGGCGATGACTCATTCCTGATTGTTGCTCTGGGTGATTCCAGCACGCAGGGTATTGGCAGCGATCGGGTCGAGGGCGGTTACGTACCGCGTCTGGCCGCCCACCTCGAGGAACACCTGGGGCGCCCGGTCGACCTCCTGAATCTGGCAACTGCCGGGGCGACCATCGAAACAGTTCTGGTGCATCAGTTACCGGCACTCAAAACTCTGCCGGATGCTGACCTGGTGGTTTTGAACATCGGGGGGAACGACGTGGGGGTTTCGGCCTTGACTCCCAGTATTTTCCGTTTACATGCGCGGCGCTTGGGCCAGGCCCTTCCCAAGGGTTCCCTGGTCGGCAATATCCCATCATTTTCGTTCCTCCCGCAGGATTCCCGCGCTGCCTGCCTCTCCGAAATCCTGGACGAAGAGATGACTCGCGCCGGGCACCACACTGTTGACCTGCGCGGTCTGACTTCAAGTTTCGGCCACGTCGAGTATCTGCTTCGCTACCATGCGGCCGACCTTTTTCTTCCGATCTTTAGGGCCTACCGGGACTTGGGGGATCTCTTCTTTGCTCGCTGGCTTCAGACCCGCCAGGAAGAACCGCGCGCCGACCACCCCGACAACGTCGTCTTCAGGATGAGGTCGCTCCACTGTGACCTGGCCCTGAGCCAGTTGGAAGCGGATATGGAATGATACGCATGGTCATTGGTCTGGGCAACCCAGGCGCCCGCTACCGGTCGACGCGACACAATGTGGGGTCGAATACGGTGCTGGTTCTAGCGGATCGCTTCGGAGCGCCCCTACGCAAACATCGCAGCGGCAACGATAGTGCGGCAGTTTTCATTCCCGGCCCTGGAGGAACCAAAGTCGAGTTGGCCATCGCCCGCGAATACATGAACATTTCCGGTGCCCCTCTGGCGAAACTGGCGCTTTTCCACAAGATCACCCCCGAGGAAATCCTCGTCATCCACGACGACCTCGATCTGCCCGAACACACTTTGCGCCTCAAGAAGGGCGGCGGCGAAGGCGGACACAACGGCCTCAAGAGCCTCAGCCAACATTTGGGGACGCGGGACTATTCGCGGCTGCGAATCGGAATTGGCCGACCTCCGGGCCGCATGTCACCCGCCGATTACGTTTTGGCCCCACTGCGTGACCGCTCCGAGTGGGACGTGACTTACCAGCTGGCCGCCGACACGGTTGAGGACGTAGTCTGTCGAGGGTTCACTGCCGCGCAGCAAGATCTGCATGCGCCACTAACGTGAAGTGAGGTTTCCTTGATCCAGGGGATGCTCCCGCTAATAGCCGCCGATCCCGCTGTGGCGGCAGTCCTCCCATACTTGGCGTTGCCGGGGGAGGGGACCGTCGTTTGCCCACCGGGCCTCCGGCCGCCGCTGGTTGCTCTCGCACCGCAGGACCGTCCCATTGTGATCGTCACGGCAACGGGCCGCGAAGCCGAACAGTTTTCGGTGGCGCTGGCGGCCTGGGGTGTGGACTCAACCGTTTTCCCGGCGTGGGAAACACTCCCACATGAACGGCTTTCCCCCCAGGTCGATACGATGGCCCGCCGAATTGCGGTGCTGCGTCGTTTGGCCCATCCCGAGGATGGGGACCCGCAGGCCGGTCCGATCCGGGTGCTTGTCGTCCCGGTGCGGGCCCTATTGCAACCGGTGATCTCGGGCCTTGGCCAAATTGAGCCGCGCCGCATCCGAGTCGGGGACTACATCGACCGGGACCAAACAGTCGCGGACCTGGTCGCTCTGGGTTACGAACCAACGGATCTGGTCGAGTCGCGGGGGCAGGTGTCGGTACACGGCGGAATCATCGACGTTTTTCCCCCGACGTCACCCCACCCGCTGCGCCTGGAACTTTTCGGTGATGAGGTCGAAGAGGTTCGTTTCTTCCACCTTGAGGATCAGCGCTCCCTGCGGGAGTCAGTCACTAGCGTTTGAGCTCCAGCTGCTCGAGAACTCCTCTTAGACGCCAAAACCCACCAGCG
>CAYFQJ010000099.1:0-5561 GCA_964345205.1 uncultured Actinomyces sp.
CTTTTAGTTACAGTCGCCACTGCCTGCCGGTGGAATGACCACCGGGCCGTGCAACGAACTACGCAAATAAACGCTGCGTTTTGACTGTTTCAAATCCCTACCCAGCCTACCAAAGTAGACGCCCTTTCAACAGTCTGAAACCCGCATGGTAACGCCAAAATTGGGGCCCCGGGGGTGACCTCAATCACCAGCGGCGAGCTATCCGTAAGTGTCTCGCGGTCCTCGGCCTGGAACCGATCTGGGGCCGTGTTTCCAGGAGGGACGTTCAGGACCGTGAACGATGACCTGCTGTACTGATCCAACCCCTAAAACTTCGTCGAGGCGCCGCTCTATTTGCGGCACTAACAGCTGTAATTGGCGGGCCCACGCGGTTGAATCGGCCCGCACCAGAAGTTTCCCCTCTGCAAACGATTCCACGTCGGAATGCTCAGCGACCGCAGCGCCGACAATTTCTGGCCAATTCATAATGATGGTCCCCAAGGACAGCTGGGTGCCCCAGGCTCGGCGCCGAGTTTCGGCCCCTAAAATTTTGCCCAGCGGCTGCGGATCCCAACGTGAGGGCCCGGGTCCGGTTTTCGAACGAGCCAAACCGGGCCCAGGTTTCCAGCCATCACCATCATCTTCGATTACCGCCGGATTCGCTTTGCCTCTGAAACGGCTCTTGCGCGGCGCCGTGTTCCGGTACGGCTGTCCGCTGCTCATCTGCCGCATGTGCCGGTAACTGTCCCGCAGGAACTGTTCGGCAGCGTCCTCATCAGAATCCCCAGTTGATGAACCATCTAGACTATTCAGCGTCTTCACCGCCCAAACGGGAAAGTTGGCTCCCCGAATCGCTATCCCACTTAATCTCGTAAGTGGTGGCCTCCAGGCTGTCGGGAACATCTGAACCGACCGCTGTCGTAATGAAAAGTTGATCGACCTCGCTAAGTGAATCGGCCAGGGCCTGCCGGCGGCGCTCATCAAGTTCAGCAAAAACGTCGTCGAGAATCAGAATGGGGGTGGACCCGTCGGCCGTGAGCGCGTCCTTTTGCGCCAGCCGCAATGCGAGGACGGCGGACCAGGTTTCGCCTTGACTCGCGTAGCCCTTGACTGGCATTTGGTGCAGTTCCAGATGAAAATCATCGCGGTGTGCACCGACGAGGTTGACCCCGCGCCGCAGCTCATTGGCACGTTGATGCCTGATCATCTGCAAGTATCTTTCCTGCATTTCGAGGATCACTTCCGCCAGCTCCGGAACGTATCCTTCGGCGACCGGGGGAACTTGCGGCCACGACGAAACGATTTCGCCGGCGCGTTCATTTTCCTGGTTTTGCAGATCCGAAAGGTACGTGAGGTCAACGTCCTTGTCCTCCTCGGAAACCACTGCGTAATGGTGCCGCAGCGCGGGGGTGAGCGTTTCAACCAAGGAGGCGCGATGCGTGGCAATTTCCGCACTCAACTGCGCGAGCGCCTGATCCCAACTGTCAAGGACATCGTCGACGTGCGGGTCATAGGGGTCAATGTGGCGTCCCAACTGTTTGAGGGCGGCTCCACGCTGGCGCAACACCCTCTCAAGCTGGCGCGTCACCGTAACATAACTCGGTTTCAGCTGCAGCAAAATATCGTCGAGGAACCTTCGTCTACCACTGGGTTCGCCCCGCACTAATTGCAGATCTTCGGGTGCGAACATTACTGTGCGGATCTCCCCGAGAAGTTCACGCGTCGCCACCTTTGCCCGGTTTAGTCGGGCTCGGTTAGCTTTGCCCTGGACAATTTCTAGTTCGAGGAGCCGGGAACGAAGGCCGTTATCGGCACGCACCCGAATGACGGCCCCACCCGGCCCAGCGGAACCATCAAAAGCTTGCCTCACCAGGGCCCGATCAGCACTCACCCGATGTGAGCTGAAGGTGGACAGGTAGGCAATGGCTTCGACGAGGTTGGTCTTGCCGCGACCGTTTCTTCCCTTGAGGACGATCGGCCCTCCTGGAAATTCGGTCACTAGCTCGCGATAAGACCGGTAGTCGTTTAACGCCAGGTTAGTTATTTGCATCGAATGTCCCGAAGCGCCTTCTGCGCCGCACGAACTTTAGGGTTAGACCCATCAGCAGATAACGGTAGTTGTCGTCGGGCTCCCCATCGCGATCTTCCTGTCCCTGCAACACCATCGCTTTGGAACCACTGGTGAACCGGAAACGAACGTAATCGTTCTCGATGACGCCAAGACCCTCTTGTAAGAACTGTGGGTTGAATGCCGTTTTCAGGTCTTCAGCACCTGAAATAACTTCAACGCTCTCTTGGGCCTGACCGGTGTCACCCTGTCCGGCCTCCAAACGCACCGCGCCTTCCTCGAAGGTCAACCGCACTGAGGTTTTACGTTCGGCAACCAGTGACACTCGTCGGGCGGCCTCGAGAAGTTCTTGGCGGGCACATACGTATTCGAGTGGAGTGGTGTCGGGGAAAAGCTTGCGAACTGGCGGATAGTCACCATCCATCAACACCGAGGTCGCCTGACGCCCTCCAGCGCTGAATCCGACAACCGATGACGAACCGTTTGTTTCACCATCACTGAGGAAAACATCAATTTCGCCGCTTGACGCCATCGACTTAGCCACGTCGGTGAGGACCTTAGATTTCACCAAAAGCGTCGCCTTGAAATCGGGGCTGATCGGGTTCCACTCAATGTTTCGCATCGCCAGGCGGTACCGGTCGGTTGCTAGAAGCGTCATGTTAGGACCGTCGATTTCGATGCGCGTAGCTGTTAGCAGCGGCAGAGCTTCTTCCTTTGATGCCGCGATGACGACCTGCTGAATAGCTTCGGCGAAGACAGCTGAATCAACTGTTCCCACGGCTTCAGGCAACGCAGGTACGTGCGGGTAGTCCGAAAGGGGCATCGTTGGCAGGTTGAACTCTGAGTTGCCGCAGCGAATTTGTGCGTGTCCATCAGAAAGAGTGAAAGTGACGTCCTGGTTTGGTAGAGCTCGCGTGATTTCGGCGAGAAGACGCCCAGAAATTAACGTTTCACCTGGAGTGTCAACATCGACAGCAACTTCGCTGCGCGCAGAGATTTCGTAGTCAAAGGAGGCCAGCTCAAGGATGCCTTCAGCAGCGGCAACGCGCACGCCGGCTAAAATTGGCACTGCGGGGCGGTTCGGCACCGCCCTGGCTGTCCACTGGATCGCTTCAGAAAGTACGTCACGAGCAACCCGAAACTTCATCGAATCTCCTAGTAGTTGCGGTTTGAATCATTTTGGGAGGAACACCACGGATTCTCTATCGTACTGCAAAGCTCGGCTGTTTGGTGACAAACGGTGACGGTGGGGACAACCGCGTGACTAGCACTGTTGGCGATCCACAAGAATTTGTAATTACAGAAGATAGTCGTAGTAGTCGGTGGTGTGGATACTGGGGACATCTGCAGATTTTGTTGTAATTACAGGGAAACCGTCTGTGGACCCCCTGGGGAGATAGCTGTGGACAGGTGCAGCGACCATGTGGAGAAAGTTTTTGTCATTCGCTGCCATCCACATCAGGGGCACCTCGATCCACAGAATTACAAGTTACTCCACGGGTGAGGACGAACTTATCCGCAAGCCCAACACGGATATGCGTGACTCCACCAAGAAGTCGCGGTCGGTACCTGTGGATTAGTGCTCACGAGCCTTCTGTTTGATGCGGTTAGTAAGTTCCGTAACATGGTTGAAAACCTCTCGCTTCTCAGTCATGAGGCCAGATATTTTCTTGTTCGCATGCATAACGGTCGTGTGATCGCGCCCTCCGAAGGCATCACCGATTTTAGGTAGCGACAAGTCGGTGAGTTCGCGGCACAAATACATGGCGATCTGTCGCGCCTCTGTCAGTGCACGTGAACGGTCGGCACTAGTGAGGGATTCCAACGTCACGTCAAAGTATGAGGCGGTTTGTCCCATGATGAGGGCAGCTGTTATTTCAGAGTCCTCGGGGTCAGAGATGATATCTTTCAACACCAGCTCTGCCAGCGACAGATCGATAACTTGCTGTGTCAGGTTCGCGAACGCTGTCACGCGCAAGAGTGACCCCTCAAGTTCGCGAATGTTCGCAGAGATGCGCGAAGCAATGTACTCCAGAACTTCTGGAGCGACCTCAATCCCCTCTTCAGCGGCCTTCTTCTGCAAAATAGCGATACGGGTTTCGAGGTCGGGCGGTTGAACGTCGGTCAAGAGACCCCACTCGAACCTGGAGCGCAGGCGATCTTCAAAACCTGAGAGCATCTTCGGAGGTAAGTCCGACGTGATGATGACTTGCTTATTCGCGTTGTGCAGAGCATTGAACGTATGGAAAAACTCTTCAACGGTCTGTTCTTTGCCCTGAATGAACTGAATATCGTCAATCAGAAGGATGTCGATCTCGCGGTATCGCCGCTGAAACTCCTCATTTCGTCCCCCGCCGATCGCGTTGATGAAGTCGTTGGTGAACTCCTCTGAGTTAACGTAACGGACTCTCATGTGGGGATATAGGGACAGCGCATAGTGACCGATCGCGTGCAGCAGGTGGGTCTTACCCAAACCAGAACCGCCGTAGATGAATAGGGGGTTATAGGCCCGAGCCGGCGCTTCGGCCACCGCGATCGCAGCGGCATGAGCGAAACGGTTTGAGGGGCCGATGACGAAGGTGTCAAAAACGTATTTGGGGTTCAATCTGGTCGAGGACGATTCATCGATTGAGAAAACACTTGGCTTTGGGCGTTGGACGTCGTGATCGGAGTGTTGGGTTCCCGCTGGGGGATCTGTTGGTTCAGCGTCGGAAACGGGTGCGATCGTTATGTCATCTTCTTCAGCGATTTCCAGTGACTCGTCGACGGTGACGGCCAGCCGGAGGTCGCGTTGGAGGATATCTCGTAGCTGTTCGGTGATTGGGGTCGCGAGCCGGGTTTCGATGAAAGATTTTGTGAACTCGTTGGGGACAGCGACCAGGATGGTCCCTTCAATATCACCCAGGGGTTTGGTCATGCGGATAAACGCTGCGTGTGCCGGCCCCATGGACTCGGCGTCCACGCCGGCGATAGCACTTTCCCAAGCATCGGTAAGTGAGATTTGATCCATGCGCAGTGTCTCCATTTCGCCAAAAACGAGTTTAGTACGTGAAATTGACCACGTCGTTCGGCTGTTTTCCAACTCCCACCATACCCCGATAATCGGCCAATCCACAGTCTGGGGACAAAGGTGTGGAAAACTTTCAATGTAGTTACATGGTTGTAATTTCAGGGAAAAAGCGCATCGTGGTGCCGGAACTGGGCCCCCGTCAACGGGTCGGAGCAGAATGCTGTGGAAGATGAAGTGTCACGCAATCCACCGACTTACCCACAGGTGTGTATAAGAGTTTCACCGATGTAGTTCGCTCAACATGCACCCGAGGGTTGTTGACCGCCCTCCGGTTGAGTCGGTATTCTTTCTGAGCACGTACGGACTGGGATTTTTATGCGATAAAACGCCGAAATTGTTCCAATCGGTACTTAAACTGACGGCCGGGAGGTCGTCCTAAGCAGGAGTAGTGTCGTGACTAAGCGTACTTTTCAGCCGAATAACCGTCGCCGCCACAAGGTGCAC
>CAYFQJ010000100.1:0-4091 GCA_964345205.1 uncultured Actinomyces sp.
CGGTGACATCCGGCCCGCAGGTCCAGGCCGGTGGTGGGGTCAATCAGGTAGTCATCGATGCAGACTTCGACACCACCAAGAGTGTCGATAAGTTTTGAGAAGCCCGAGAAGTCGATGAGGACGAACCCGTCAATTTTCAGTCCCGTCAGCTTCTCAACGGTCAGTCGCGTGCAGTTGATTCCGGCTCGAAGGTCTTCGTCGGTTCCCGCCCCGAAGGAAAATGACCAGTTAAACTGGGCAAACTGCGCGTAGGTGGTGGTTCCGTTCGAGCGGGGACATTCGGGAATTTCGACCATCATGTCTCGAGGCACTGAAACCGGCGTCATTCGTTGCCGGTCAGCTGAAAGGTTAATCAGGACGTTCGCGTCGGAAAGGATGGGGTGGAAGTCGACGGCGGTACCTGCCCCCATGTTGGCGTTGTCACCGTAGCGGCTGTCGATCCCCACGACGAGGATATTGACAGCCCGTCCCGCGAAGTCGTCAATCGGTTCTTCCATCCCGGGGTCCACGGTCAGGTGATCCGTGTCGAGTACCCCTTCTTGAGCCAGGTTATTGATGCGCGCCAAAATCAGCGCTCCGGCGGTGCCGACGAAGAGGACCAGTGCCAAGATGACAGCTAGAAACGTGCGAAACCACGGGAACGGGGTGTCGTTACTGGCGTGTCGGTAAGGCATTCGCCTTTTCGGGGCCTGACGTGTGGGCATGGACATATGGAGAAGATCCTAATTTTCTGTTGGCGAACCCGGATCGGCTTGTTCTTGGTCATCGACACTTAAGTCCTGCGATGTCGACGAAGCAAGATCCGGTTTCGGTGCGCCTTCAAGAGCAATCGCTCGGGCAAGTAGCGTCAGTTTCCGTTCGTTACTAACGTCGCGACGGTAACTGGTTGCCATTTGCGTGAACACCGCCAGGATAAGGATGTAAACCAGCAGGTTCACCCCAGAATATACACCGATCGCCTGGGCCACGGTATTGACAATTTCTGGGAACACAACGGCGAAGACCGCTACGGCCACAATCAGCATCACTCCGAGGCGACGCATCGCAAGGTGGCCCGCACTACGCACGGGGCGCAACATGAAGTAGGCGACCACGAGGAGCCCGATTAGAAGCAGCGTCTTAATTAGCCAGTAGGACATGTCTTTACCTCAGCACCAGTTCCACCAGAATATTGACCGAGTTCAGCAGGGACTGCCCCTTGGCACGTGAGTAGTCGGTGTACCGGATGTGTACGGGCATTTCTGCCCAAGCGAAATCGGTTGACGCCAACTGCCCGATAATTTCGGAGGCGTGAGCCATTCGGTCCTGGTTCATTTGGACCGTTTCAGCGGCATCGCGCCGCAGCAGTCGCAAGCCGTTGTGGGCATCTGTCAGTTTCAGCCCGGTTTGCCAGCGGGTCACCATGGCCGCTGTGCGCAGCACCAGACGTTTGAACTTTGAGATATCAACTTGCCCTTCGAGGAAGCGCGAACCGTAAATGATGGCCAAATCGTCCTCGTCGGCCTTAGCTGCCATGGCCAGAGCATCATGCGGGTCGTGTTGCCCGTCGGCGTCGAAGGTAACCATGTATTTGGCGTCAGTGTAGTTGAGCACATAGTCGATGCCGGTTTGCAGTGCGGCGCCCTGCCCCAGGTTAATTGGGTGGCGGACCACATACGCTCCGGCCTTGGCGGCGACTGCGGCCGAACCGTCGTCGGACCCGTCGTCGACGCAGACGATATTGGGGAAAAACGGCAGCGCATCACGGATTACGTCGCCAATTACGGTCGCCTCGTTGTATAGGGGAACCACCAACCAAACGTCTGGGCGTGGTTTATCGTCGTGATGCATATAGCTATTGTGTCACCTTCCGGCGCTTCGGTGAAACCTTTGACTGTGGTGAGCTATTCTGGAAGGCGGAAACCGTGTGGAGAACCACTGGTGTATCAGAGTTGGGCAGGTATTTTTTATGGTGCGGATTGTTGATTCAGCCGACGTGGCGCCCAGCGCGCAAGTTGGTGAAGGTAGCAGCATCTGGCATTTGGCTCAGGTTCGTGAGGGCGCCGTCCTGGGGCAGAACTGCACTGTGGGGCGCGGGGCCTATATCGGCACCGAAGTTCATCTAGGCGACAACTGCAAAGTGCAGAACTACGCCCTCATTTATGAGCCAGCCCATCTGGCTCGCGGTGTTTTCATCGGCCCGGCCGTAGTTCTGACTAACGATCACAACCCTCGAGCAATTAACCCGGATGGTTCCTTGAAGGATGCCAGCGACTGGGAGCCTGTCGGTGTGACCATTAACGAGGGCGCCGCCATCGGTGCGCGTGCCGTGTGTGTGGCTCCGGTGACCATCGGGGCTTGGGCCACTGTGGCGGCCGGTGCGGTCGTGACGCGGGACGTTCCCGATTTTGCTCTGGTGGCGGGAGTACCGGCCCGTCGGCTCGGCTGGGTCGGGCAGGCCGGGGTGCGTTTGGAAGCTGTTGACGGACAACCCGGCTACTTCCGCTGCCCGCGTACCCATAAAATGTATTTCGAAGTTTCAGAGAACGAGTTGAAAGAGGTTAACACTGATGGCGAGTGAACTGGCGTTTATTCCTCCCGCTAAACCGATTATCGGAGAGGAAGAGGTTGCGGCAGTTACCGCAGTTCTGCGTTCCGGTATGGTCGCGCAGGGACCGCAGGTTGCGGCTTTTGAGCAGGAATTTTCGGAACAGGTTGTCGACGGGGTTCACTCCGTGGCACTGAACTCGGGCACTTCGGCACTGCACTTGGGGCTATTGGCCGCAGGCATCGGCCCGGGCGACGAAGTCATCGTTCCCTCTTTCACTTTCGCGGCCACCGCGAACTCGGTGGCAATCACTGGCGCCACCCCGGTTTTCGTCGACATTGAACCGCAGTATTTCACGATGGATCCGGTGGCGGTTCGCGCCGCGATCACTGAGCGCACGAAGGCGATCATGCCGGTTCACCTTTACGGGCACCCAGCAAATATGACTGAACTGGTCGCAATTGCCGACCAGCACGGCCTCGCCCTCTTCGAAGACTGCGCCCAAGCCCACAACGCAACTCTGGATGGTCAGAAGGTCGGCACTTTCGGTATCTTCGGTGCTTTCAGTTTCTACCCCACCAAGAACATGACTGCCGGTGAGGGCGGAATGACGACCACCGCTTCTGAAGAGGTAGCCCGTCGGGTCCAGATCCTCCGCAACCAGGGAATGGCCCAGCAGTACGCCAACGAACTGGTCGGCGTCAATAACCGCATGACGGATATCAATGCGGCGATCGGCCGGGTCCAGTTGGGACACTTGGCCGAGTGGACGGCTCAGCGCCGCGCGAACGCCCAGTTCTTGAACGAAAACCTGCAGGGCGTTGTTGTACCTCCTGTCGCTGAGGGTGCAGTCCACGTGTACCATCAGTACACAATTCGGGTCGAGGCCGAAGAGCGGGCTCGTTTCGTTGAGACCCTCCGCGATGAGTACCAGGTCGGTTCCGGGGTTTACTACCCGATCCCTAACCACCGCCTGGTGTCGCTGGCCAAATACGCCCCCGGTTTAGATTTGCCGCAAACTGAACTTGCCGCCGCCGAAGTTGTGTCACTGCCGGTTCACCCTTCACTGTCGCCAGCCGATCTGGATCGGATCGTTGAGGCCGTAAATACCGTTGCGAAGGCGGGTGCCTAATCGATGTCTGATTTGCGTGTCGGCGTCCTCGGCATCGGTTCGATGGGGCGCCACCATGTGCGTAATGCTCGCTCCACTGAGGGTTTCAACCTGGTGGCCGTTGCCGATCCGGGCGGGGACAAATTTGGTGTCGCCGAGGATCTGAATGTTCTCGAGTCCGTCGACGACCTCATCGCCGCCAATATCGACGCTGCGATTGTCGCGGTGCCGACCATTTTTCACGAGGAAGCCGCATTGAAGCTGGCGGCCGCCGGAGTGCACACTCTGGTGGAAAAGCCACTGGCTGCCGACGTCGAATCCGGTAAACGGATGACCGCCGCTTTTGAAGAGGCAGGTCTGGTTGGTGCGGTTGGTTACGTTGAGCGTTGCAACCCGGCGCTCCTAGAGATGCGTCGACTGATCACTGCGGGACACCTGGGGACGCTGTACCAG
>CAYFQJ010000100.1:4101-5560 GCA_964345205.1 uncultured Actinomyces sp.
TCGCCAATCGCCGTTCCCCGCACGGATTGCGGATGTCGGGGTAGTCAAGGACTTGGCCACTCATGACGTGGACCTGGCCTCTTGGATCGCCGGCGCCCCCTATGAACAGATCTTTGGGCAAACCTCGCACCGTTCTGGGCGCCAGTACGAAGATATGCTCTCCGCTTCGGGCCGCTTCACAAACGGGGTGCTCGTGAACCACCTGGTCAACTGGCTGACTCCCTACAAGGACCGGACCACCATCGCCGTCGGTGAGCTCGGCGCTCTGGTTGCCGACACGGCAATGGGTGACTTGACGTTCTACGAAAACGGCACCGTTTCGGTCGAATGGGACCAAATCGCGGCGTTCCGTGGTGTTTCCGAGGGCGAAGTTACGCGCTACGCACTGACGAAACGTGAGCCTTTGGCCGTTGAGCAGGCCAACTTCCGCGATGCGATTCTCGGTAAAGAGAACTTGGCTGTCACCATGCGTGAAGGACTCGAAACGCTTCGAGTTACCGACGCGATTTTGGAGTCCGCCGCTACGAACCAGGTTGTGCGTCTAGTCGACTAACCGGGGGGACAACAGCTCTGTGGGGAAGATTCTGAGGAATCTTCCCCACTTTTGCGTTAACCGACCTCGGCCCGTAGCTGACAATTCCGCCCAAGCACACTAGTGTTACAGAAGTGGCTGATGTGAATGATGTGACTAGTGTGACGAAGGTGAAGGGTCGATGATGAACCTGAAACGGAGAACGGCAATAGTCGCCGGGCTGACGCTGCTGGCTGCCAGTTTCATTCCAGCAGTTTCGATTGCGGCGGAACCAGACGACACGGTCGATGACTTGACGGTCAGCCGTGTCGAACTGAAATCAGCTGACCTCGATGAGACCTACTTGGAGACCCCGGCTTTGGCTGATGCTGAAGTCTCGGTTCTGCAGGAGGAAGCTCTGAGCGACACCCCTGAACAGCACAATGAAGCCTCGATCGCGAAAGTTGATCTGGCTTCCGATATCGCCGTCGTGGGCGTCACCTGGGACCCGGCCGACGTGCAACCGAAACGGATCGCCTTCCGTACTTTAGAGAACTCCGAATGGTCTCCGTGGCGCGATATGACGCTGGTGGAACAGCCGGAAAGTTCGGACCTGATACCGGGGGCTCGCGCGGGAACTGATGCGGTCACACTCACGAACGTGGCGGCGCTCGAAGTCGTTGCCTATAACTCGGAAGGCACCCCATTGCCGCCACTGTCCATCGAAGTCATCGACCCGCGGGGGATGGAAGAAATCGAGAACTCGCTCGAGGGCGAACCGGCGACACACGAATCTGAAACTTCCGAGACCCTCCCAGAGGACGAAGTTGAAGAGATCCCCGAGGTCGAAGAGGAGGCACCTGCCGAGCTGCAACCACAGTCAGGCATCGAAGATGGGCTTCTGGATACTGAGGGCGCGACAGAAGTCGACCTGTCGAGCTTTGCTTT
>CAYFQJ010000101.1:0-5554 GCA_964345205.1 uncultured Actinomyces sp.
TTGTTTTGGTTGTTGTGGCCTCCTGGTTTGTTCCGGGAGGCCACAACACTTTAAGCACCAACACCCATCGAGATCTTTTGCGATTTCCACAGACTCGGCACGAAGTGCCCTTCGCAGTTACGGGCCGAGTACACTAAAGTCATGGCTGCCGGGAGGCGACTCCCATTAGTGAATAACGAAAGAGGCTTACGTGTCTGAATCACGGAACCAACGCGGCGGTAAACGCAATTTCCAGGGTGGCCGCTCTGGAGGTAAACGGAGCTATCAGGGCCGCGGTGGCAGCGGTGGAGGCCGCGGAGGTGGGCGCAACCTTAACAAAGGTGGAGCGCCGAGACGCGGAGGCAAAAAGTCCGGTAAACCAGCTGCGCACACTGCAGAGTACCGCTCACAAGATCCAGATGAACCATTAATACCAGCGGGAGTTGCCGCTGATGAACTCGATAAAGCCGCACTGCGCGCTCTCAGTACGCTTTCCGGTGCTAACCAAGAGATCGTTGCCCGGCACCTGGTTACCGCGGGGCAACTGATCGATGTTGAACCTGAGCTGGCTTACCAACACGCTCAAGCGGCAGTTCGCCGTGCCGGCCGTGTTGATGCGGTTCGTGAAGCTGCGGCGCTGACCGCATACGCCTCCGGACGATACGAAGAGGCGCTGCGGGAAGTCCGGGCCGTGCGACGTATGCGCGGAGATGACTCGTTACGCGCCATCGAAGCGGATAGTGAACGCGGGCTTGGACGCCCCGAAAAGGCCGTCGAAATCACTGAGGCCGTCGACACCTCGAAACTTCGTTTGGACGAACAGGTCGAATTGGTGCTGGTGGCTGCCGGTGCTCGGTCAGACCTCGGGCAGATTGAACTAGCACTTGCCATCATCGAACAGGCGCAGGCGAAGCTGCCTGTGGAAGCAGATGCCATGCTGGTGCGGCGCCTCGGCCTCATGCAGGCGGATCTGCTCGAGCAAGCTGGTCGCTTAGAGGACAGTAAAGAGGTACTGGCGACGCTTCCCGAGGAAGAAGAAGTAATGGAGATCGTCGACCTCGACGAGTTGATGAATGCGGACGCCCTCAAAACCCGGACGGACCTGCGCGGTACCGACGAACCCCTGTCCAAAGTATTTGATGGGGCCATGGTAGATCTTGATGGGGTTTGCTACCACGGAGATCAGGTCTATGCGCCTGGTCCCGATGCTTTAGCGACAGCCTCTAAGAACGGCATGATTCTTGGATACGTCACCAACAACGCTTCGCGGTCCGCGCAGGAAGTCGCTGACAAACTCGACTCGATGGGATATGACGTTGACAGCGCTGAAGTGACGACCTCAGCCATGGATCTGGTGGTCGATATCAAGCAGAAGCTGGCGCCCGGAAGCACCATTTTGGTTGTCGGTGCTGAATCGCTGCGCGAGCTGGTGGCCAAGGCCGGCTTCGAAGTAGTGACTGAAGCTGTGCCGACGGTGACGGCCGTTGTCCAGGGCCTGGCGACAGACATTGGTTGGGAACAGCTATCTGAGGCCGCCTACGCTATCAATAACGGAGCTGAATACTTTGCGACCAACCTTGATGCGTCGATGTCCACCGAGAGAGGGGCAGCCCTGGGTAATGGGGCGCTCGTAGCGGTGGTCATGCGAGCCACTGGGACGCGTCCGACGGCCTCCGGGAAACCGAATGCGGAAATCTTTACTCGCACTGCTGAACGGCTTGGCATCTCTCGTGGACTGGTCGTGGGGGACCGTCTGAGCACCGATATCGTCGGAGCAATCGCGGCTCGAACTGCAGTGATGCACGTCCTCACCGGGGTTTCAACGGCGCGGGATGTTGTCACAGCTGACCGCGGGAGCCGACCCAGTTTCCTAGCAATCGGAATTGAAGGCATCAATGAGGCCCACCCTCGTCCCACCCATCACCGCGATGGGACGTGGACGTGTGGGGTATCGCAGCCCGTGAAGATTGATCGGCGCGGCAATATTTTCATCAATGAAATCCCAATAGTTGCTGGCGCCCCCGCAGTAACCATGAACCTGGATACCTACCGGGCTCTGGCGGCCGCCGCCTGGGATTACAACGACGACCGTAAACAGGTGAACTGTCCTGAACTCAACATCGTTCCCAACGATAACAGCACGGGAATCGTTGTTGTTACCAACAACCCAGAAGCCGTTGAAACCAAGAAAGAGTCTGATGGTAACTGACAAGCCACAAGGGAGCGAAAACGAAAGTTACGCCCCACTTGTGGAAGAATTAAGCGGGACGCTCGCCGAACTGCGTGAATTAGACCGAGATCTTCAAAAGGAACTCGGACAACAACGCCTCTAGAGGAAAAATTGGCACTCCGAAGACTAGATTCTGAACTGGTACGTCGAAACCTGGCGAAATCGCGCGCCCAGGCGCAGGCGCTAATCGCTGCTGGCGCAGTGAAAGTTTCGGGACAGGTCGCGCGGAAACCTGCAACTCAGATCGACACGGGGGCACCTGTGGTCGTCACCGAGCCGCCCACAGATGACTACGTCTCGCGTGGGGCGCACAAACTTTTGGGGGCGCTGGACGCTCTGGGGTCGCAGGCACCGAAAATAGTCGGACGCCGATGCTTAGATGCGGGCGCTTCGACGGGCGGATTCACAGACGTTCTTTTGCGTCAAGGCGCAGACTCAGTCGTCGCGGTAGATGTTGGATACGGCCAGTTGGCGTGGCGTTTGCGGTCAGACCCCAAAGTTCAAGTTCTGGAACGCACCAATATTCGTTACCTTGAAGCGGAACAGGTGGCGCCCGCACCCGAACTGGTAGTTGGGGACCTATCGTTCATTTCGCTCGAACTCATCATTCCCGCGTTGCTGCGGTGCGCCCCCGAGGCCGATTATCTGCTGATGGTCAAACCGCAGTTCGAGGTCGGCAAATCGGCCCTCGGAAAAGGTGGAGTGGTCCGCGACCCGCAACAGCGTGCCGATGCAGTAACCAAAGTCGCTGAGTTTGCTGCCAGTCAGGGACTGGTGGTTTGGGCGATCGAAGCGTCGCCGCTACCCGGTCCCGCGGGGAACGTAGAATACTTCCTTGCGATGAGTGGCGGCGGTGACCGGACACCAATCCTTGATCTTGCTGCTGCCGCAAAATCGGCGGTTGAACGCGGACCGCACCCAGAAATCGGCACTCTATCGGTTGCAAATGCCCCGGCGGGAAACCAGAGCGAACCAGTAGCGGAACAAGAAGGCAGCGAGAGCTGATGTCCCACAAAATCCTCCTGTTGGCTCATCCCGAACGGCCTGAAGTGCAACCGGCTTCAGCGACAGTTCGCGCGACCGCCCAGCGGTACGGCATCACTATTTTGGACCCCGATAACTTCATCGAAGAGCCTGACCTGGTATTGGTGCTCGGCGGGGACGGTACGATCCTCACGGGGGCCCGCCATGCCCACAAGTTTGATATTCCACTTCTCGGCATCAATTTCGGGCGAATGGGATTCCTAGCCGACACCTCGAAATACTCTCTCGTAGAAGTCATGCGGCGACTGCGTGACCATGAGTTCGAAGTGGACAGTCGCATGACGTTAGATGTTTGCGTAACCCACAACCAGCAGCAATACTCCGGGTGGGCGCTGAACGAGGCCGTCGTGCAACACACCGATATGGCACACCCGGCTAATCTACTTTTCTCGGTAGATAACCAGGCCGTCTCAACGTACGGTGCGGACGGAATAATTCTGGCGATACCCACAGGCTCAACCGCGTACTCATTCTCGGCTGGCGGCCCGGTGGTCTGGCCCGACACGGAAGCGATCGTTATGGCACCCCTGGCGGCACACGGCCTTTTCACGCGTCCACTGGTGGTTAGCCCCCAGTCGATACTCGAAGTGAGGATCCTGGCAGACAACAGGGTCGCACCACAGGTCCTCCTCGATGGTCTCGAAGAAATTGCGGCGCCCGCCAACTCCATTGTGAAGGTGACGAAGGGCCACCGCCCTCTCCAGTTGGCCCGCCTCGACGACCGACCTTTTTCTGAAAGATTGGTCAGCAAGTTTTCCTTACCCGTCAGTGGGTGGCGCTCAGTCAACAGTCGAGAAGTATCCGAAACGGAACACTATGATTGAACAAATTCGTGTGCGTGGCCTCGGAGTGATTGACCAGGCGAACATGGAATTTAGCTCGCACCTGAACGTCCTCACCGGTGAAACTGGCGCCGGAAAAACGATGGTGCTCACCTCCCTCAGGCTGCTGATGGGAGAAAAGTCAGACGCGGCACTCATCCGTGATGGTCACGCCCAAATTGAAGTAGACGGAGTGTTCCAAATCCCCGACCACCTGCGTACGCGCCTGGCCGAGTTGGGGATTGATCCCGAAGATGACCAGCTCATAATTTCCCGCACCGTGCCACGCGAAGGACGTAGCCGAGCCACAATCAATGGCCGTCCGGTGCCGCTGAGGGTGCTGGAAGAGATCACGGGAACACTCGTGACGATCCACGGGCAATCGGATCAGTGGCGAATGCGGCGCCCCCAGGTGCAACGTGAAATGGTTGACAGCTATGGTGGCCGTCCTCTGCAGGTGACTATGGAGAAATACCGGGAGGCATGGGCGGCCGCGGTGACCGCTAAGCTACACTTGGATGAACTCCACGCGGAACATGACCAAAGACAAATCGAGATCCAGTACCTCACGGAAGTTCTCGCGGCTGTCGATGAGTTGGACCCCTACGCGGGGGAAGAAGCTGAACTTGTCACCGAAATTGAACGGCTGGGGAACTCTGAAGATCTGCTGCGACTGGTTTCCGGAGCGGCTCAGCTGTTGAACGGCCCGGGGGATGAGTCCGGAAGTGCGGCCAATCAAGTGGGGAAAACCCTCGGGATGCTCCGACAAGCGGAACGGCTCGATCCGAAAGTGGAATCGTTGATGGCTCGGGCCGGACAGCTGGAAGCTGAACTGGTAGATCTAGGCGAACAGCTCCACACGTACATCGATGACCTCCCAGATGATCCGGAGAGGCTCCCCGCTCTTCACCAACGGTTAGCGGACTTGGAAACGGTGATGAAGGGGCGCGCGGTTACTGCTGCGGAGCTACTCGAATGGGCGGAAAATGCGCGCGAAAGACTCACCGAGTTGACCGGCGCTGACCAGGACCCGCAAGTAGCTAAAGAACTGTTGGACCAAGCGCAGGCACAGGTACTTCGGTGGGGGAGCGACCTCAGTAAGAAACGGCACGATGCGGCCAAGAAGTTGGCTGCCGTGGTGAATCGAGAACTCAGGAACCTGGGGATGAAAGGCGCGACCTGGAGAACACAAATAGTGACCGGTGAGCCACGCGCCTACGGTTTAGATGACCTCACAATGGAACTCTCGTCTCGAGTTGGCGCGCCCTACCGGCCCGTCGGAGAGGCGGCCTCGGGCGGTGAACTCTCGCGAATCCTCCTGGCTTTAGAGGTGGCGTTAGGGGAGCACAGCCAGCCGGGGACATTCGTTTTCGATGAGGTCGACGCCGGGGTTGGCGGACGCACCGCCCATGATATTGGGAATCGGCTGGCGGCGTTAGCCAAGAACCACCAGGTTCTGGTGGTGACGCACCTCGCGCAG
>CAYFQJ010000102.1:0-5456 GCA_964345205.1 uncultured Actinomyces sp.
CAAACATCCCGACCAGCGTATTGAGGACCGTCGAGGCCAGAGAAAGCCCGGCCAAGGGCACGACCCCGAGGTGTCCCACCATGATCGAGTCAATGAAAATTAGCAGCGGTTCGATGATGAGGGATCCTAGGGCCGGAAGCGCGAGGGCCCAAATCGCCCTCGCACCTTCAACTGGTGGTTGAGGCTTGCTCAGCTTGTCCACAGATCACCCTTCCCCAAAGTTATCCACCGCCTGTGTACAGCCATGTGGATAGGTTTTCCAGGTCGTATTCTTGACTTAACGCCAGTGTTGGGGCCGATACCCCCAAGACTGTCCACAGGTTTTCCCCAGATAAAGCTGAGTTTTCCACACTCTGTTCACATTTAGGTTTGGTCCCCCTACTTCGAACAGACTAACCTGAGATGACGAACAGGGGAGCGTTAGTTTGGACAATTTCGACCGGGTGCCACCCCAGGACATTGAGGCGGAACGCGCTGTCCTGGGATCAATGATGCTGTCTAAAGAAGCGATCATGGAGGTCGCTGAATCGATCACTTCGGCGGATTATTATCAGCCCGCCCACGAAACGATCCACGAAGCGATTATCGAACTTTCAGGACGCGGCGAACCGGCCGACCTCATCACTGTTGGGGGCGAACTACACCGGCGCGGTGAACTGAAACGTGTCGGCGGTAC
The DNA here is from genome assembly GCA_964345205.1 of uncultured Actinomyces sp. Taxonomy (GTDB): domain Bacteria; phylum Actinomycetota; class Actinomycetes; order Actinomycetales; family Actinomycetaceae; genus Scrofimicrobium. The sequence continues at coordinate 677 of CAYFQJ010000102.1, forward strand.
CGACTACCTCTACTCTCTCACGGCCAGCGTCCCCACAGCGGCCAACGCCAGTTACTACGCGCGGCAGGTCCGTGAACGCTCGGTCATGCGCCGGCTCGTTAGTGCGGGCACCCGCATTGCCCAGCTCGGCTTTTCCGAGGACGCCGCCGACGTCGACGACATTGTTGACGAAGCGCAGGCCGAAGTTTTCGCGATCGCTGAAAAGCGCAACCGTGAAGACTACGTGCGGTTTGCCGACATCTCTGAAGATATTTTAGAGGAACTTGTCGAAATCGAAACCAAGAAAGGCAAGTTCACGGGTGTCCCGACCGGTTTCGCCGACCTCGACCAGTTAACGCAGGGACTCCACCCTGGGCAGATGATCATTGTGGCCGGTCGCCCCGCGATGGGGAAGTCGACCTTAGCGCTGGACTTCTGCCGATCAGCCGCCCTCCGGCACGACATTACGGCCGCTATTTTTAGTTTGGAGATGTCGCGCTCCGAGATCGCGATGCGTCTCTTGAGTGCAGAGACGGAAGTTTTCCTCTCCAAAATGCGTTCGGGTGACATGACACCGAATGATTGGACGCGGGTCTCGGGGAAACTGGCAGAGACTTCCAGCCGCCCCCTCTATATCGACGACTCTCCCAACTTGACGATGATGGAGATCCGCTCGAAGTGTCGCCGACTCAAACAGCAACACAACTTGGGTCTGGTCGTTATTGATTACCTGCAGTTGATGACCAGCGGTAAGCGCGTCGAGTCTCGTCAACAGGAAGTTAGTGAGTTTTCACGGCAACTGAAACTTTTGGCGAAGGAACTTGAAATCCCTGTGATCGCGGTGGCGCAGCTGAACCGTGGCCCCGAGGCGCGAACCGACAAGAAACCGATGATCGCCGACCTGCGCGAATCGGGTTCTTTGGAGCAGGACGCTGACGTAATTATGCTGCTGCACCGACCCGAGTACTACAACGAGGACGAGCGCCCCGGCGAGGCCGATATTATTGTGGCCAAGCACCGTAACGGTCAGACCGCAACCATCCCCGTGGCGTTCCAGGGGCATATGGCACGTTTCGTGAACATGGCCCGCACCGGCGGAGACAGCGGAGATTTCTAGTTCTTCGACACTGCCGAACCGTGTGGACACTCACATTAGTCGATGATCTGTTCCCAGGGAACCGGGTCTTTTTCTTCTTCTGTGGCCTCGCCAAGCAGGTCGGCGAGGAGCTCTTCGATCGATTGTCCGTCTTGCGCGCGTGATATGCCCATGCCCTAATGATAGCCTTGCTGTCGTATGTGTTAAAGCCTAGGAGGTGGCCCTAGATGGGAAGTCATAGTTACTCGCAGGTCGCCCTGGTACTTTAAAAACTAATCTCTGTACCGGGCCCTTGATTCACAATCACTACCTAGGCGAGGCCCAGTATGTTTCGAAACTTTTTTTCCCGCCGTCCTGAAAATGCGCAACGCGCGATTCCTGACAACCTGCATGAGGTCCTAACTGTTGGTACCCCACGCGCTATTGCCTTGTGGCTGGCGACCACGGACCACAATTACCGCGACGAACAGTTAGCGGAACTTGACGACCGGCAAGCCAATGCGCTGACGGATCTGCTCAGCCCCGAAAGTGCCGCTGAGCTGCTCGATTCAGTCTCCCCACACACCGCGCTCAACTTCCTGCGGAAACTGGGCGGCCCGGTTGCTGCCGGCCTGCTCGACACAGTGGACTCCGATGACGCCACGCGCATCATCGAACTGATGGACGAGGACGAAAAGCAAGAGATTCTTCGAGCTATGGAATTCTCCCATTCGGCGCTGGTCCGCGGCCTATTGGCGTGGCCAGAAGAGTCCGCGGCCTCCCGAATGCGACCCGAGTTCCTCCACGTCGGCCCCGATGCCACGGTGCAGGACGCGGTGGAAGCTGCCCGCCTCGACCCCGATTATCTCGAAGAGGGCGTTTTCGTTACGACCTCTACGGATATGGGGCAGGTTGCGCTGGGCTGGTTGTCACAGGCGACTCTGGTGCTCAGTTCGCGAACCCTGCCGGTCACCGCGGTGATGGTCCCCGCAAAGAAACTGCAAAAGTGGTCTATCAAACCGTTGGCGGACCAGGAAACTGTTGATCACCGGTTGCGGGATCGCGACTCGCAGGTGGTACCCATCATGGATGGGGTTCTTCTCCTCGGGGTCATCACCAACGACACCATCAGCGATATTTTGGCCGAGGAAGCCACAGAGGACGCGGAACGTCAGGGTGGTTCGGCACCGCTGGATGTTCCCTACCCGACCGCGAACCCCATCATGCTTTGGCGCAAACGTATCGGCTGGCTGCTGATTCTTTTCGTCGCCGAGATGTACACCAGTTCAGTCATGCAGGCTTTCGAGGACGAACTTGCCACAGTTGTCGCACTGTCGTTCTTCATTCCGCTGCTGATCGGTACGGGCGGTAACGTCGGTACTCAAATCACGACCACCCTGATTCGCGCCATGGGTATGGGCGAAGTGAAACTTCGCGACCTGGGACGAGTGATCTGGAAAGAAGTCAGCACCGGTGTACTCCTTGGGGCCACAATGGCAGTTGCGGGCGCTTTGCGTGCGTGGATGCTCGGTGTCGGTTCCGAAGTCATTATCACCGTCGGAATTACCCTGGCCTGCATCGTCCTCTGGTCGTCACTGATCGCTTCGTTCCTGCCGCTAATCCTGAAGCGCGTTGGCATCGACCCGGCCGTTGTTTCCGGCCCGATGATCTCCACCGTTGTCGACGGTACGGGGCTGCTAATTTACTTCTCGGTCGCCAAAATGGTCATTAGCGTCCTGTAGCAGGACGTAGCCGTCCTCGCCCGTAAAGATGGGGACAGTTGGCGGAACGATGCCCAATTCGTGGGTCGGCATCGGGGAGCCGTGCTGCAGCAGGTGCTCTTGGCCGCTGAGCGTCCGGATGAAGATACCGGCGACCCGGTCCGGGTAGCGTCGCGCGATCTCGGTGAAGGTCGTGGGGTCCTTCTGACCGTTGTCGCCAACCAGGTACCAGCGCACGTGGGGAAGCATTTCGGTGAGGCGATCAAACTGCGTCAACTTGTGGGTAACTCCGCTGGGCGGGAAACCAGTCGCACTCAAACCCCACGGGCGCATCAGCATGGTACCGGCTGGGAAGTTGTGGGTCGTGAGGAACTTTCGCAGGGTTGGCACCACGTTCCACGCCCCCGTTGACAGGTACAGTGTGGGACGTTTCCCGCCGAGGTAACTCAAGAACTTAGCCATCCCCGGCACCGGTTGACGCTGATCGGAACGCTGCATGAAAGCAATTCGGAGGGCGTGCAGTGGCCGGGGCATCATTGTGATCATCGCCGTGTCATCAACATCCGAGATAACACCCAAAGTCTCTGCGGGGGAGACAATGCGGATGGGAACAGTCGTGGGTTTTCCAACTCGAACACGAGCAGACCGCAACCCCTCTAATGAGCGGTCTTCGCAACGGTCCCAATCTTCATTGTTGATCGAACGGATCTGCGCGTGGCGCCACCCGGCTGGCAGATTGTGACCCGCGACGGTGAGGTCGATGTATCCTCCTTCATCTGTTTCGACGATCTCGGTGACGTCACCAGCGGTAACAAGAACGGGCTGTCGCGGCATTTGGGCATCAAAATACTGCCGCCAACCGGCTTTTTCGCCCAACCAGTTACGGTCGTCCTCGCGACGAGTCATGAGGACACGCGCCATGATTCGCGCCCGTTCCAGGTTTCCGTAGCCGCCGTGCGCGACAATTCCCGGATACCAATGATTGCGCCGCAGCAGATGCGCGATACCGAGGTTGAAGGATTCGAGGGCCGAACGAAGCCGGTCAGAAAGTTCCACCACTCAACCTTAGCGTCTAGATGAGCGTCTAGATATCGCGGCGGTTAGTTCGTGTCGTTTCCCGCCGCAACACTCGTAGGCCCAGCAGCATGGTGATCACCATGAACCAGGCCGCCCCGATTACCATCAGGAAACCGCCGTGCGAATTTGAGTTGTCAATTACCCGGCCAGTGATCATCGCACCGACAGAGACACCAATGTTGATGAACGTAGAGAGCCAGGTCAGACCTTCAGTGAGCCGCGCTTCGGGGACCACCCGCTGCACAATGGTGTTCACGTTGGTCATTGTGGGGGCAACGGCCATCCCCGTGAAAAGCATGACGATCGCGAGAACTACAAGAGAGTTAGCGAAAACGAAGGTCGAGGCACCGAGTGCCAAACCGGCAATACCGACACCGTAAAGTTTCCACAGCGGCCATTTCCAGGTGCGGGCCCCATAGAAGAGGGCGCTCACCAGCGAACCGAAAGAGAAGACGGCCAGCAGCGCGCCCGCCAAACCGGGGTAGCCGCTTTCTTCTGTGAAGGCCACGACAGAGAGGTCGTTCGCCCCGAAGATAGCTCCCGCCCCAATGAAGGTGAAAGCCAGAACAATCATCGTCGGGTTTTTCATCAGTGAACCGCGTGGGACATCGGCGGTACGAGGACGCAGCGGCGGCTCGGTTGCCTTCTGGCTCAGCAGCCACATGCCACCAGAGACGACGAGGCCGATCGCTAGGAACAGGCCGCCGGCCGGGTGGACGCTGGTCGCCAGCACCGTGGCGATGACGGGGCCCAGAACGAAAACGACCTCATCAAGTGCCGCTTCCAAAGAGTATGCCGCCTGGATCTGTCCGGGTTTCGAAGTTACGTAGGCCCAGCGGGCAAGAACGAGCGCCCCGAGCGAACCGAAGAACCCTCCGGTGATAACGGCGCAAGAAACCAGGACCCATGGGGGTGCCAAACTCATCGC
>CAYFQJ010000103.1:0-4817 GCA_964345205.1 uncultured Actinomyces sp.
GACCAATGCAAACGACCCGAACGAATCAGATTTGCACACTCGTTTGGCAAGAGCTTTGGGACGTACCCCCGGTAACCCGCTGTACGTAATTTCGCAGAAAACCCTCACGGGCCATGCGAAGGGCGGCGCGGCGGTCTTCCAGGTTTCGGGACTCTGCCAGCTCTTCAATGACGGTTTGGTACCAGCCAACGCAGCTTTAGACTGCGTTGATCTGGAACTGGAACAGAACCCGTGGCTCGTCTGGTTGCGAAGCCCCCTCAACCTGGGTGCTATCCAAACAGTTAAGGCCGCGCTGGCGACGTCCCTCGGTTTCGGTCACGTCTCATCACTGTTGGTGATGGTCCACCCGGGCGCATTCGAAGCAGCAGTCGCCCGTGACCACGGCGACGCGGCACGTCTACAGTGGCGAAACCGTGCGGGCGCCCGACTTCGCGAAGGGGCGCGCCGCCTCGAAGCAGGAATGCTGGGACGGGCAGCCCTGTACGAAGCGGCCGATAACCGCCGATTCGTGGAAGACCCGACGGTTGATACGCATGAGCTCGAAGCGTCAATCCTTCTGGACCCCACGGCCCGCCTGAGTACAGACGGCGTCTTCCGCCCGTAAAGCAAATCGAACTAAGAAAGGAATCCCAATGACAATTCTTGGCGTTGGCACTGACGTTGTTGATATCCCGTCTTTCGTGGAACAACTACGCTTGCCAGGTTCATACCTGAAAGAAGTTTTCACCGCCCGCGAGCGGCGGCGCGCCAAGCAGCGCGCGGCGACCTACGTCTCGGCAGAAACGTCAGCGGAGACCGAGGACGCTGGAGCAGACCGGCACCTGGCGGCGGTGTGGGCAATCAAAGAAGCCTTCATCAAAGCTTGGTCGGGCGCCCTTTCCGGGCAGGTTCCCCCCTTGGGGCGTGACCAGGTGGCGTGGTCCGAGATCGAAGTCAAACATGATGTTTGGGGGCGCCCCAGCATTAGGCTTTCCGGTTCGGTTTACGAGTGGGTGAAGAAAACTCTTGGTGTTCACAAGGTAAATGCTGCTGAGAGTATTTCGTTGCACACCAGCGCGTCACACGACGGTGACGTAGCTTGCGCTTTGGTGGTCTTAGAGGCCGCTTAGGTTTCACAAATTTGTGGGGTTGGTGGAGAAATTCCGCCAACCCCACATTGTGTTTCCGCAGCCGACCTGCCAAGGTGCCGCGCACTGCCACTGGCTTTGTTAGAACGGAACGTCGGCCTCTTCGGGGACTCCTTCGTCGTGGGCCGCAGCGTCGTCGCCAGCATTGGCTGCGGAAGAGTCAACGATCCCGTTGGCGCTGAAAAGAATCTCCGGTTTCGTATAGGCGGACGTGCCCCACGCCAAGTCATGCCCGATCGTATTGGCAGTCACTGCAAGTTCTGAGACGGTTTCGCCTTCCCGATTGGTCCACGCCTGGGCTTGGGGGCGCCCAACAACTACAACCGGATGCCCTTTCAGCAGTGACTGGCTGGCATTTTGGGCGAGGGAACCCCACATTTTGACGGTGTACCAAGTGCCGGCCAGCTCTTCCCACTCCCCGTCAGTTTTTCGACGGTACTTGGGAACCACCATCCTGAAGCGCGCAAAGGGACGTGCCTGATTTTCGTCGTTCAGGATGGGATCGGATCCGACGCGCCCTCTGAGGACAACTGTTGTTAGCTCCATTTAGTTACACCTTTCTAAGATTTGGGTAACTAAAGTTTGCTTGCCTCAAAAAACACAAACCACTGAAACGACGACGCTTGTGAATAACCGTGGTTCCGTTGTCTGTTGGTGACGCTACTTAGCCAACGTGATATTGCTTCTCGATTTCAGCTGCTAACTCGCGGTATACCCCCGAGGTCGGGTCCAGTTCCGCGGGGAACAGTGCGGCCCGGTAGTACGCCAGTTCGCGGATCGATTCGAGAATATCGTTGAGGGCGCGGTGTCCCCCGTTCTTTTCCGGAGCTGATGCGTAGACACGCGGATACCAGCGCTTAGCCAGTTCCTTGATTGTCGATACATCAATCACCCGGTAGTGCAGATAGTCGACGACCTCGGGCATGTACTCGCGTAAGAACCGCTGGTCCTGACCAATTGAGTTCCCCGCCAATTGGGCGACCCCCGCAGTTGGCACATATTTTTGGATGTACTGCAGGACTTTCTCCTGGGCGTCTCCGAGTTCCAGACCGTGCGGAATGTCCTCGATCAGTCCCGATTCGGTGTGCATATTGGTGACGAAGTCGTCCATCTGTTTCAGAGCGGCGTCGCCCGCCTTGATAACCAAGTCCATTCCCGGCCCGATCGGTTCGAGATCAAAGTTGGTTATGACAACCGCGATTTCTACCAGTTCATCAACTTCGGGGTCCAAGCCCGTCATTTCGCAGTCGATCCACACCAGCGGATGCTTCGGCAAGACTATTTGTTTAACTTCTTTTTCGTTTTCCACACCTGTAGCCTACCCGTGCCTCCGCCAATTTTGGTTCCCGCTGTCGTCTCCAAGAGCCAGGTGGCAGCCCCAGACTAAACTGTCCTGCGGATAGGTCTGCTCTTTGTTGGCCGAAGTCGCTACACTTCCACTGTGGAGAATTACTGTGACCCCCTTGCTGTGCCCAAAGTTTCAGCTGCCGACGTCGAAGAGGCCGCCCAAAATCTGGCGGAACTGGTTCGCCGCACGCCGGTAGAGATTTCTGAACGTCTCACTCGGATCACCGGGGTCCCGGTTTATTTGAAGCGTGAAGACCAACAGTTGTGCCGCTCCTTCAAAGTGAGGGGGGCCTACCACCGGATGTCCCAGCTGAGCCCCGAAGAACGGGAGCTCGGCGTCGTTTGTGCTTCGGCGGGGAACCACGCGCAGGGGGTGGCTAACGCTTGCCGTCGGCTCGGAATACGCGGGACCATCTACCTGCCTCTCTCCACTCCGCGCCAGAAACGGGACCGGATCCGCACCATTGGCGGCGACTGGGTTGACCTGCAGTACGTCGACGGGGCTTTCGACGACGCGCAGCACGTCGCCATTGCCGACAGTGAGAGAACGAAACTCATTTACATTCACCCGTACGACGATCCCGCCGTCATCGCCGGTCAGGGGTCGGTAGCGATCGAACTGGCAGAGCAGCTGGGCGACGAGGTCCGCAACGTCCTGATCCCAGTCGGGGGCGGCGGCCTTTTGGGCGGCATGTCAGCGTGGCTCAAAGCGATGCGCCCCGATATTCGCATTATCGGAGTCGAGTCGGCAGGAGCGGCTTCGACGCAGGCCGCTTTGAAGGCCGGGGGCCCGAAAACTCTGCGGGAAATCGACTCGTTTGTAGACGGTACTGCCGTGAGCAGAGTTGGGGACTGCACGTACTCGCTTATCAGCAGCCTCGTGGATGACATCGTGGTGGTTGACGAGGGCGCGGTGAGCACCGAGATGCTGGACCTGTACCACGCCGATGGCATCATTGCGGAGCCTGCTGGCGCTTTAGCCTCAGCCGCATTAGTGGCTGCAGCTGAAGGGCGCATTGCTGATTTGGATCTCGAAGGGTCCACAGCAGTAATCGTCAGTGGTGGCAATAACGACCTGTCGCGATACTCGGAAGTTATGGAACGCTCCCAGCACTACCAGGGAGTGCGACACTACTTCTTGGTGGCTTTCCCGCAGCAACCCGGCGCACTCCGCCACTTCTTGGCAGATGTTCTGGGTTCTGAGGATGATATCGTTCACTTCGAGTACACGAAGAAAACCAACCGCCACACGGGCCCAGCACTGGTTGGCATTGACATTAATCAGCCGCAGGACCTGCCCGCTCTCCTCGACCGCATGGAGGAGTCACCGTTGAGTATCGAAAGAATCCCGACTGATTCAGATCTGCTCCGATTCCTTATCTGAGGGTTCGCTCATCCCACCGGGCCGCTATCACCCTAGCAATTTGCTATGACCTGTGTCACAATGAGAGTGTTCCGTTCAGTGTCGAAGGGAGACCCTATGGCAGATGCTCGATTGACAAAACTGGTCGCGAAATAGCCCGAGATGGCTGCTAGCAAACCGACTGAAGTCGACGTTCTGATTGCCTAGGGACTGTCCCAACGCTCGAAGGTCCGTCACGGAGCTTACGAGAACGCACAAGCGACACGAGAATCCATGGCAATAGCGACATGAAACTTCGGGGGCATGACCTTCCCCCCTTGTGGCCTGCCCTTACGAGGGCGGGCCACAGTGCTTAACTGATCCCGACGCCCTCGTGTCGAGAAAAACTCTGCTTTACCGCACAATTGGGAGAGTTGATCGGCGTCGGCCCCAAAGGAGATCCCATGTCATTTGATCTGGCCAATAAACTGGTGATCGGCGTGGCCTCAAGCGCCCTCTTTGATCTGAGAGAATCTGACGCGGTGTATCGCAGTGAAGGGGAATCAGCCTACCGTCACTACCAGGAGCAGAATATTGATGTGCGCCTCGAACCGGGGGTGGCCTTCCCTTTCGTCCGACGTCTCCTGTCTCTGAACGACCTCTCCCCTAACGATCTGCTGGTCGAGGTAATCATCCTGTCCCGCAACGACCCCGAAACTGGGTTGCGGGTTATGCGTTCCATCGAGCAGCACAAACTTCCCATCACGAGGGCGATCTTCATGGAGGGGCGCAGCCCGTACCGGTTCATGGGCGCCCTCAAAATGTCGCTGTTCCTCTCGGCGAACCGCCAGGACGTCGCTGAGGCTCTCGACCTGGGATTCGCAGCCGGTCACGTGGTAGGAAGTCCCGCCCAAGACCCGGAAGGCACTGATCTACGGGTTGCATTCGACTTCGACGGGGTGATCGCCGACGACGCATCCGAAACCATCATGATGCGGCAG
>CAYFQJ010000103.1:4827-5420 GCA_964345205.1 uncultured Actinomyces sp.
GCAGGGGCTGGACGCCTTCCAAGCGAATGAAAAGCAAAACGTTGACGTCCCCATGAACTTAGGGGTCTTGGCCGATTTTCTTCGCGGCCTCAACCAGATCCAACATGTTGAAGACAAATTCTTCGAGCAGGACCCGGAATACAATCGACGTCTGCACGTTGCCATCGTGACGGCGCGCAGCGCCCCCGCCCACGCCCGCGCGATCCGCACCATTCAAAGCTCCGGCTTGCGAGTCAACGACGGGTTTTTCCTCGGAGGGATCGAAAAGACTGACGTGCTGGAAGTTCTGCGTCCCCATATTTTCTTCGACGATAAGCTTGATAACCTCACCGGTTCAGCCGATACAATCCCCAGCGTCCACATTCCCTGGGGCATCAGCAACGAAGATCCTGACCTTCCCGAGGGCGATGCCGATAGGATAAGCTCATGACTGTTACCGACGTTGATACCAAGTCCCCTGCCAATTCTGATCCCTGGTGGAAATCGGCGGTGGTGTACCAGATTTATCCGCGGTCTTACGCCGATGCTTCTGGTTCTGGCATGGGAGATCTGCGCGGAATCACCAACCACTTGGAGCACGTGCGACGCCTGGG
>CAYFQJ010000104.1:0-5399 GCA_964345205.1 uncultured Actinomyces sp.
TTATGAGCCCGGCGAGCTACCGAACTGCTCCACCCCGCGTCGGTAACACCAACACTACCCGGTCTCGATGCGCACCCTCAAGAGCATTTCGTGTGGCAATTATCATTAGCGGCACATCTTCGGGGGACGAGATGCCCCAACTCAGCGGACCCGGTGCACGCTAGAGTAATTGAGGTTGGTCGACGTATTCGATCTTCAGGTCAGCAGAGTTCGGGCATTGAAGGGCAATAATGATCCTCATGGTTGTCGGCGGCGGCGGGCGAGAGCACGCGATCATCGCCGCGCTGAAGCAAAATCCTACTGTTCAGAAAATTTATGCGCTCCCCGGTAACGGCGGAATCGCCGACCTCGCCGAGTGCGTAAATATCGGCGCGACCGATATTCCGGCGCAAGTTCAATTTGCGCGCGAAAACAACATTGATTTTGCGGTGGTGGCACCCGATGACCCGCTGGTTCTGGGAGCCGTTGACGCCCTCGAAGCGGCTGGAATCCCTACGTTTGGGCCGAATGCGGCCGCCGCCCTCATTGAAGGATCGAAGTCTTTCGCCAAGGATCTGATGGCGAGCAAGAACATTCCGACGGCTGCCAGCGAAGTCTTTACGGACGAAGCGCTCGCGCTGCAGTTCCTCGCAGATCGTCCCGATTCGCAGTTCCCAGTGGTCGTCAAGGCTGATGGTTTAGCGCTGGGTAAGGGTGTAATTATTGCCGAGGACCGGGCCGAAGCCACGGCGGCGGTGCGCTCGATGATGTCTGAGGGGACTTTCGGTGACGCTGGGAAACAGATCGTCATTGAAGAGTTCCTCACGGGGCCCGAAGTTACTGTCCTCGCATTCACGGACGGCACAACTCTGGTCCCGATGGTTTCGTCGATGGACCACAAACGCGCCTATAACAACGATGAGGGACCGAATACCGGCGGGATGGGCGTCGTCGCCCCGAACCCGTATTACACGGAAGAAATCGCCGAGCAGTGCCTCCAGGAGATTTTCCTGCCCACTATCGAAGCGATGCGCGAACTGGGACGCCCATTTAAAGGGTGCCTCTATTTCGGTTTGATGCTGACCCCGGACGGCCCCAAAGTTATCGAATACAACTGCCGTTTCGGCGACCCCGAAGCGCAGGCGGTCCTGCCGCTGCTTGAAACTGACCTGCTCACCGTGATGCAGGCGGTACGAAACGAAACTTTGGCGGATGTGAACGTTGAGTTCTCTACCGGGGCCAGCTGCTGCGTGGTCCTCGCCAGTGAAGGCTACCCGGGTGACTATCCCAAGGGTCGGCCCATCAGTGTGGGGACTCTGCCCGAGGAGAGTTTCATTTACCAGGCCGGGACTTCCCGCAATGCCGAGGGCGAACTCATCACCAACGGTGGGCGCGTCCTGGCAGTCACCGCCCACGGGACCAACCTGCCCGAAGCAATTGCGCGGGCCTACAGCGCTGCCGAAGAAGTTACCTTCGCCGGAAGCCACCGCCGTTCAGATATTGGGGCTTCGGCCCTGCAAGCCATTAACAACTGAGAACATCACGAAAAGGGACCTCTCTGATGATTGACCGCCTCTACGTCGAGAAACGCCCGGAGTTCGCTGCGGAAGCGCAACAACTCCTCAGAGACACCCAGCAGTTGCTCGGTGTAAACGGAACTCGTAACGTGCGAATTTTGCAGCGTTACGACATTGAAGGGTTAGAGCCAGCTTTCCTGGCGCAGGCCAGGGACACCGTTCTATCTGAACCTCCAACGGACCTGGTTTATGACGAGTTGCCCACCGATGCTGACTACATTATCGGCGTGGAATACCTGCCCGGCCAGTTCGATCAGCGCGCCGATTCAGCGGCCCAATGTATACAGCTACTCACCCACGGTCAGCGACCTGAGGTCCACAATGCGCGGATCTACCTGCTCGATGGGGACCTGAGCGAAGCGGAACTGGCCCGAATCAAGGACCACCTGATTAACCCGGTTGAGTCGCGCGAGATCGACGTGACCCTACCTCCGGCGCCCTCGAAAAAACCCCAAGCACCGGCGCCAGTCGAGTCTTTTGTCGGGTTCAACGAACTGGATGAAAACGAACTTGCCGCGTTCCTGGCGCAGCAAGAGTTTGCGATGGACCTGGCCGATTTAGCTTTCTGCCAGGAGTACTTCCGCACAGAGCAGCGCGACCCAACGGTCACGGAACTGAAAGTAATTGACACTTATTGGTCTGACCACTGCCGCCACACGACTTTCTTCACCGAACTGACAGACATCACGTTCGATGATCCGCGCGCCCAAGAGACCTACAATCGTTACCTCGGGTTGCGTGACGAACTCGAGCGGACAAAACCTGTCAGCCTCATGGACCTGGGAACTATTGCCGGCCGTTACCTCTCAGCCACGGGGCAGCTCGATGGTCTGGATGCCTCCGAAGAGATCAACGCGTGCACCGTCAAAGTGACTGTCGACGTTGATGGCAAGCCCGAACCCTGGCTGCTGCTTTTCAAGAATGAAACTCACAACCACCCCACAGAGATCGAGCCCTTTGGTGGCGCGGCGACCTGTGTTGGGGGCGCCATCCGCGACCCCCTTTCTGGCCGCGCATACGTGTACCAAGCGATGCGTATCAGTGGTGCTGCTGACCCTCGGACGCCGCTAGACGAAACGCTGCCGGGGAAACTTCCTCAGCATCGGATTGTTAACCAGGCCGCTAACGGCTACTCCAGTTACGGTAACCAAATTGGTGTGGCGACCGGACTGGTGGACGAAATTTACCACCCCGGTTATGTGGCGAAACGGATGGAGCTGGGCGCTGTTGTGGGCGCCGCTCCGGCCAGCAGTGTCCGGCGCGAGGTCCCTGCCGCTGGCGACCAGATTGTTTTACTTGGAGGGCGCACCGGCCGTGACGGTTTGGGCGGAGCGACCGGATCTTCCAAGGGCCACACCACAGATTCGATCGTCGAGGGCGGCCCGGAAGTACAAAAAGGTAATGCCCCTGAGGAGCGTAAAATTCAGCGTCTGTTCCGCGACCCGGCGGCAGCTCGACTCATCAAACGGTGCAATGATTTTGGTGCCGGCGGGGTTTCGGTAGCAATCGGGGAACTGGCCGATGGCCTCACCATCGACCTGAATGCGATTCCAAAGAAGTACGCCGGACTTGGCGGCACTGAGCTGGCGATTAGCGAATCTCAGGAACGTATGGCCATTGTTCTGGACCCAAACGATATCGACGAGTTCATGACTTTGGCCGCACGTGAGAACTTGGAAGCGACTGTTGTCGCCGAAGTTACCGCTGAAGCCAACCTCGTGATGCGCCATGACGGTCAAACAATCGTCAATTTGAGCCGCACCTTCCTCGACACCAACGGCACCCCGAAGACGGCCAAAGCACACGTCGCCGCGGGCCGTGAAACCGAGTTCCCGATCAGCACCGCCGGCGGAATGGAAGCAGCATTCTTTGCGGCAGTGGCCGATCTGAATGTGGCTTCCCAGCGCGGACTCGTCGAACGTTTCGACTCGACAGTCGGGGCCTCTACCGTCCTGGCTCCACTTGGCGGGCGCCGCCAAATGACGCCGATCCAGGCGATGGCAGCGAAACTGCCCGTCCTAACCGGGGAAACCTCCGCCACGTCGGTCATGTCTTACGGGTTCAACCCGCTCATCAGCGAAAACGACCCCTACGAGGGCGCCTACCTGGCGGTCATCGAATCGGTGGCGAAACTGATCGCGACCGGAGCCGGGCTGGACGACGCCTACCTTACCTTCCAGGAATATTTCCCTCGACTGGGGACAGACCCCGCACGTTGGGGGCTGCCGCTGGCCTCACTGCTGGGCGCACTGCGCGCGCAGGACGAAATGAAACTGGCCGCCATTGGTGGCAAAGACTCGATGAGTGGAACATTCGAGAACCTGGATGTCCCCCCTACTCTGGTCTCTTTTGCAATCACTATGGCTGATGCGGCGAAACTGATTTCGCCAGAACTGAAACAGGCCGGGAACCGCGTCGCTGTGCTTCGCCCTCAAATCGGTGAAGACGGCCTGCCGACCTCAGCCAGCCTGCAAGCGATTTGGGCGGATGTGCATGCCGCGATCCAGTCAGGCACAGTTGTCTCGGCGTGGACACCCGGCTATGGCGGGATTGTTGAAGGTTTGCTCAAGATGACCTGGGGAAACCAGCTCGGGATCGAACTGGCAGGTAATTGGGAAACCCTATTTGGCTACAACTACGGCGGGATGATCGTCGAAACCACGCCCGAGAGTTTGCTTGGAGAAACACTCGGCGAGATTATTGCCGAATACGAAATTCGTGGCACCGCGGGAACCGTGGACCTGCACGAACTCGAAGAAAGTTGGAACGGCACCCTCGCGGAAGTCTTCCCCACGAAGATCGCCGAGGGCACTCTGACCGAGACTGCGGCCCCAACCATCAGCTACGAGGGCGAAAGATCAGCCTCCGCACCGGCACTGCTCAATGGTAGCCCGCGGTTCCTCGTCCCTGTGTTCCCCGGAACTAACAGCGAGTACGACACTGCTCGAGCCATCCAGGAAGCTGGCGGCGAGGCCGAGGTTTACGTTATTCGTAACCTCACCTCTGATGACGTCAAGAAATCCTCCGAAACTTTCGCGCAGAAACTTGCCCAGAGCCAGGCGCTATTCCTGCCGGGTGGTTTCTCCGGAGGCGACGAACCGGATGGGAGCGCCAAGCTCATCACGTCCTTCCTGCGGAACCCGGAGATCTCTGCGGAACTGTTGAAACTGCTCAACGAAAGAGACGGCCTCATCGGCGGGATCTGCAACGGATTCCAAGCCTTAATGAAGTTGGGTCTGGTCCCATACGGCGAAATTGTGACACCCAAGCCGAACCAGCCGACCCTGACGATGAATGCCATTGGGCGTCATCAGGCACGGATTGTTCGCACCCGGGTGTCTTCGGCCAAGTCGCCGTGGATGCGCGAAACCGAGGTTGGCGACATCGTCAACGCGGCTATTTCCCATGGGGAAGGGCGCGTCGTCGCGGACTTGGAAACCCTTGAAAATTGGGCACAAAATGGTCAGATCGTCGCGCAGTACGTCGATGAAAACGGCCATGCGAGCATGAATATTGACGACAACCCTAACGGTTCTGCTTGGGCAATTGAAGCGCTGAGTTCTCCTGATGGACGCGTCATTGGCAAGATGGGGCATTCGGAACGGATCGGCAAGAATCTGTACCGGAACATCCCTGGCAACTTTGAAATCGGGCTGTTCCGCTCGGCCACCAAATATTTCCACGGAAAGTAGAGTCCGCTCCATGAATCCCGAACTGCAACTTCAAGACCCGAACTTACCACCACAGCAGCTGGCGGAGATTGCTACCAACTACCCTCAGTTGCAGGGACAAGTGCTTGCCCACCCCAACTGCTATCCAGAATTAGCTGAATGGATTGTGTAA
>CAYFQJ010000105.1:0-5387 GCA_964345205.1 uncultured Actinomyces sp.
TACGCCTGGCGCGGCATGGCGATGCTCATTGTCGTCAGCTGGTCGGTAACCATTGGGGCACTCACCACCGCGGCCCACTGGCACCGCCTATCCGACACTCTGGGTTCGGGCCTGCTCGCACTGTTCGTGGCATCACTGTTTTCCTGGTGGCTGCTGCGTTCAGGCCGGATCCGATTCACTCGCCGCCGACGGTTCCCGCTCCGAGTCATTTTCGTGATCTGGTTGATCGTGTCGGCCGTTGCGACTGTGGCCGCCGGGATTATTTTGGCCGTCCTCACCCTGCAGGAAACCCCGGCGGGTTCTGTCGACCTCAAGATTGGACTCTTCCAAGCGGTCCACGCCCTCGCCTACGCAGGTTCGGTGCTGACCATCCTGACTTTTTGGGCCACCTGGCACCACCTCGAAACGATCTCAGGTCCCGCAATCCGCTAAAACTAGACGCGCGCGCTACTCTTCCCAACCCGCAAGAAGCCTGGTCACCGAGTCCGCGAGCAACCTGCCGCGCAGGGTCAGAACGATTCTCCCTGACCGCAGCTCGCCCTCGTCGATGAGGCCGGAAGAAAGCAAACTATCCCAATGTTCCCGATAGTCATCTGCGGCCACCCCTTCACTGGTGCGAACCGACAGCATCAGCTGTTCCAGTTGGCGCGTGGGGGCATCAAGAAGTTCACCCTCCCAGGCGGGATCCGCGCCAGTTTGCAGTCGCTGCGCGTAAGCACTGGGATGTCTGGTGTTCCACCAGCGGGCGTTACCCCAATGTGAGTGGGCGCCCGGCCCGAAACCCCACCAGTTCCAATCACGCCAGTACGCTAGGTTGTGACGCGAAGCGTTCCGCAGTTTGTGCGCAGGTATCAAGGTTTCACCCGGCTCCACACGTGCAAAGTTAGAGATCTCGTACCAGCGATAGCCGGCCTCACCCAGAATTTTATCGGCCAGTTCATACTTGTCGGCAGCCTCGTCGTCATCAGGGGCAGGAAGCTCGCCTCGGGACACCTGCGCTGCGAGCCGCGTTCCCTCCTCAACGATCAGCGAGTAGGCACTCACGTGGTTCGGTTCGAGCTCAACAGCTGTCCGCAACGACTTTTCCCAATCGGCCACGCTCTCGCCGGGGGTTCCGTAGATGAGGTCGACCGAAACTTGCAGACCTGCCTCTTTAGCGGCCCCGACGGCCGCACCGACACTTTCGAGGCGGTGCTGACGATCAAGGGTTGCCAGAACTGCCGGTACCGCCGACTGCATCCCCACAGAGAGGCGAGTTACTCCCCCGGCTGCTAAAGTTTTCACGCTCTGGGGCGTGACGGTTTCCGGGTTGGCTTCAACAGTGATTTCTGCGCCCGAAGCAATCCCGAAGGTGCCGCGCAGTGAGTCGAGCATGCGAATCAGATTGTCAACTTCCAGCAGCGTCGGGGTGCCTCCCCCGATGAAGACAGTTTCAAATGGTGGCGCGGACACGCCAAAGTTTCCTAAACGCTGCGCGGCCCAACCAATTTCGCGCCCGAGGGTCTCAGAGAAACTCTGGTGATCGGCGCCCTCACCGAACTGAGTGGTGTACGTATTGAAATCGCAGTAACCACAACGAACTTTGCAGAAGGGAACATGCAGGTAGGCGCTGGCTGGACGACCGTTTCCGGCCGCGAAGGCAGCATCCAGCTGCTCCGCTTTGGGGGGCCACTCCTGGCCCGGCGGGAACTGGGCCACGGCTACTGATCCGGCGCTGGGTGGTGGTTGCGAACGGCAACCAGGTCATGAATATTTCGTCCCGCGTCGATACCGCGCTGTTCGAACCGGGTCACGACTCGCCCTGGGAAGCGTGGAGCGAAACCGCCGCGTTCCGGCTCAGGATCATTATCGTCACAGTTTTCGCCGGTGTGAGGGTTCGTAAAATAGGGGGACGCTTCGATGGTGTCACGCATTTGCCAGGCGTAGTCATCCCAGTCTGTCGCCAGGTACCAGGGGGCACCGGGGGCGAGTATCGTCGCGGCAAGCCGCGCGAACTGGTCGTTGACCAGGCGGCGTTTACGGTGCCGCGCTTTTCGCCACGGGTCGGGGAAAAAGGTCCACAGCTCGCTGATGGTCCCCGGCGAGAACAAGATCGGGAGTGCCTGTACCGCATCGGCCTCGATGATTCGCAGGTTGCGAATGTCGCTGGAGGCAGCTCGCGAAACAATTTTGGCAACGCCTGGCTGCCACACTTCTAACGCCAAATAGTTCAGGTGCGGATTCTCGATGGCCGCGGCGACAATTTGGTCACCGGTTCCAGCTCCGACCTCCAAGACGATTGGCTGTTCCGTGGGGAAAGCTTTCGCGGGGTCGAAAACAAAATCGGGGGAGATCGTCGTGTAGCCGCCATCGCGAGGAACTTCGATCACGAACCGGGGGGCGTGCGCTCGGTACGTCCGTTCCAGACTTTCAGGCAGCGCCCGTGACCGTCGCGTAAAGGATTTTGTGCGCGACAACCACCGGTCCTCAACCGTGTGGGCGGGAACGGCTCCGGAAGTCCCGCTGTCCCCCGCTGCTTGTCCGCGCCCCTGCGTGGACATTAGTTTTTCCCGGTCGGAGCGTCGGAAGTCAGCGCCGCAACAAAGGCCTCTTGTGGCACTTCGACGCGCCCAATCGACTTCATCCGCTTCTTACCTTCCTTCTGCTTCTCCAACAGTTTCCGTTTACGAGAAATATCGCCGCCGTAACATTTGGCGAGCATATCTTTCCGGAGGGCCTTGATGGTTTCGCGGGCAATCACCCGGGAACCAATCGCCGCCTGTACAGGAATTTCGAACTGTTGGCGAGGGATAAGCTCTTTGAGTCGTTTCGTCATTTTCACGCCGTAGGCATATGCCGCATCGCGGTGAACCACAGCGCTGAAAGCATCAACCTGTTCTTGGTTGAGCAGGATATCCACTTTGACGAGGTCGGCGGTCTGGCTGCCGTCCTCGTGATAGTCCAGGGATGCGTAACCGCGAGTCCGTGACTTCAACTGATCAAAGAAGTCGAAAACAATTTCAGCCAGGGGGAGGCTATAGCGCAGCTCGACCCGGTCCTCTGAAAGGTAGTCCATCCCATCAAGAGTTCCGCGACGGTCCTGGCACAGTTCCATCACGGCGCCGACAAATTCTGAAGGGGTGAGGATGGTGGCCGCAACGACCGGTTCGCGCACCTCTCTGGTCTTACCTTCGGGGAACTCTGAGGGGTTATCGACACGAACGAGAGTTTGGTCTTCCATTTCGACCTGGTAAATAACGTTCGGAGCGGTCGCGACCAGGTCGAGGCCGGCTTCGCGCTCAAGTCGTTCGCGCACAATCTCTAGGTGGAGGAGCCCGAGGAATCCGCAGCGGAAACCGAAACCAAGAGCTGCTGACGACTCGGGCTCGAACGTCAGTGCGGCATCATTTAGCTGGAGTTTGGTGAGCGCTTCGCGCAGGTCAGGGAAATCAGAGCCATCAACTGGGTAGATTCCGGAAAACACCATGGGTTGGGGGTCGCGATAGCCAGGGAGTGGTTCTTCAGCTCCGCGGATCGCAGTGGTGACCGTGTCACCCACCCTGGACTGGCGGACGTCCTTCACACCTGTGATCAGGTAGCCCACTTCACCGGCTGCCAAGCCCTCAGTTGGTTCGGAATCGGGACTGATGACGCCGACTTCGAGCAGCTCGTGCACGGCGTTATTTGACATCATCTTAACGCGTTCGCGTGGCGAAAGTTTGCCGTCAACCACCCGGACGTAAGTGACAACACCGCGATACGCATCGTAAACGGAGTCGAAAATCATGGCGCGGGTCGGGCCCTCAGGGTCACCGGCAGGTGCGGGAATGTCAGCCACAATCTTATTGAGGATTTCCGCAACGCCCTCACCCGTTTTCCCGGAGGCACGCAGAACCTCATCGGCATCGATACCCAGCAGCGACGCGATTTCGTCGGCGTATTTATCTGGCTGAGCACCGGGCAGGTCGATCTTGTTGAGGACCGGAATGATCGGCAGGTCGTTCTCTAAGGCCAGGTAGAGGTTGGCCAGTGTCTGGGCTTCGATGCCCTGAGCGGCGTCCACGAGCAGGAGCGCACCCTCACAGGCCGCCAGCGAACGCGAAACTTCATAGGTGAAGTCGACGTGTCCGGGGGTGTCAATCATGTTGAGGGCGTAGGGCTGCCCGTCAACGATCCAGGGGATGCGGACCGCTTGACTCTTAATGGTGATGCCGCGTTCACGTTCGATATCCATGCGGTCCAGGAACTGGGCTCGCATCTCGCGTGATTCGACCACTCCGGTTAGTTGCAACATCCGATCTGCCAGCGTCGACTTTCCGTGGTCGATGTGGGCAATGATGCTGAAGTTGCGGATGAGTGACTGCGGAGTGAAAGCTGGCTTGATCTGTTCTCGCTGCTCCGGAGTGAGTCTTTCCAATGCGGGTACGGACACTAAGTTCAACCTCCGATTAGTTTCTACCTTCCTATCGTCCCACGTCGCGGACCTCAAATCACAGTCTTTTCCGGTGAGATTGGTCCAACTTGCTCCCTCAGATGGCTATTTTTGCTAACAAACCTCCCTTTTTCGGTACCGCCGACGAAGTCTTTCCAGCGATTGTCGCAGTTCGATTTCACTGTCATGGTCGCGTGCCCGGAGGAGTTCATCGCACCAGCGGACCACTTCGGCTGTCTGCTCTTCAGCCACCGCCGCCGACAGTAACGCGCCGAGGACTTTGGTGGTGAGCGAGTGCCCTCCGGGCAGGCTTTTCTGGCAGCTGCGCCACAGTTCTTGCCACTGGCGGGTGGCGCTCGGGCGGTTCCCTGCCTGGGCGCTAATGACAGCCAAGTCATATCGGATGGCGAGCGATTCAACTGAAGTGGCACCAAATATTCGGGTGACTTCGCGCAGTTGGCGGCGCAAAACCTCCAGAGCCTCAGCGAACGCTCCGCAGTCCCACAGGTAGTTGCCGAAATCGCGACGGATCTGGAGGGCGTGCGGGTTCGCTGGTCGGCCGGCAAGTTCATGTTGTTTCAGTTCGGCCATTAGCTGCCGGTAAAGTCCGAGGGCGCGGCGGGAGTCTTGATCAGTTTCGAAGACCCGAGCGGCGCTATGGCGATCACCCGAGTGACGTCGGTGACGAGCAACTCCGCCAGTGTTCGGGCCCGTTTGGAGTGTCCGGCCCGGTCAGCCCAGAGCATTTCGGCCTCGCGCATGATCAAAGTTCTTTGGTCATCCCTCCCCCACAGCGATTCTGCTTCTGTGACGCACAGAGTTGCCTCTTGCACTGCACGGGCCAAACTGCGTGGCTTGCCGGAACTATCGGCCCTTCGGGCACGGGTGCCGGGAAGGCTGGGCCGGTCGAGGTCGAGGGCGCGAGCACGGTGAACTCTCATGCAACTCACACTGCCCGCTTGGGGCCGCGGTGGCT
>CAYFQJ010000106.1:0-4747 GCA_964345205.1 uncultured Actinomyces sp.
TTTACCAAGCCGAACCCCCTCACGGCTGACAGCCAGTGCGGGCACGAGCAACACATCCACCTGCGCCGCAGTCCCATCGCTTCGCCACGGCTGGGCCGGCGCAAACTCCTTAACGTGCTGCCACGACTCGCCGTGCCGATGCCACCCCCACTGTCCGGCCGGCAGCCTTTGACCATTGTCGCCGTACAGTCGGGGAACTAGAACTCGCGGAAGCCCCTCAAGGTACGGCAGAACGTTTGGCTCATTCGGCTGCGGAAAATACGCCCCCACCTCTCCCTCGATCCGCGCCAACTGCCGCTGCAGGGCGGCGCCATCATCGGCCCTCTCCCTGCGGGCAGCCGCGTAAACTTTACGTAAATTCAGCTTCTCATCGGACAAAGCAGGTTCCTCCCACTATTTTCTGTCACACTAATGCTATGCGTTCTGTGGCGGAGTTTTATCGAGATTGTCTGGCGTCGGCGACGCAACAGCCCCCGCTCGACGTGCAATTGGCTGATGCTGTCGGCTGTGTCTTGGCGGAGGACGTGCAGGCTCCCTTCGACCTGCCGTTCACCGATGTCGCTGCCTGCGACGGCTACGCGGTGAACTCGGGTGACCTGATTGGTGCCACTCCGGACACCCCATACCAGCTCCAGGTGACAGCAGAGGTGCGCGCTGGCGACATCAATCAGACGGTCCTGGTCGAGGGCGGTGCGGTGCGAATCGCATCGGGGGCGCCGATCCCTTCGGGAGCCGACTCTGTTGTTTCCCTAGATTTCAGTGATCACGGCATCGCCGATGTCGTCATCAACACCCACCCCGCTGTGGGCGAGAATGTGCGTCGCCGCGCCGAGGACGTCCAACAGGGCACCATTGTTCTCCATTCGGGGACGCGTCTAGGTGCCCGCCAGGTCGCCCTCCTCGCAGGTGTGGGCCGCTCCCGAGTTTTCGTTCACCCCCGCCCGCGTGTAGTCGTCATCTCGATCGGTGACGAACTGGTCGAACCGGGCCGCGAGGCGCGCCCGGGCACAGTTTTTGACGCGAACGGTCACGCCCTCGCGGCGGCCATCGCCGATTCTGGCGCGGAAACCTACCGGGTTCCCGCGGTTCCAGACAGCCGCCAAGTTCTGCGCAACACCATCGAAGATCAGCTGGTTCGCGCCGACCTCATCATCACCACCGGGGGAATTTCTTACGGTTCCGGGGACACGGTCCGCGAAGTTCTGGGCACCCTCGGCACGGTGCGTTTCGACAACGTGGCAGCCTGGCCCGGCCATATTTTGGGTGTGGGGACCGTCGGCGAGGGTACCCCAATTTTCTGTTTGCCGGGCGATCCGGTCTCCGCCCAGGTCTGCTTCGAAGTTTATGTGCGCCCAACGCTGCGCCAAATGCAGGGTTGGAACAAACTGAGTCGCCCCGGAGTCCAAGCACGGGTGGACCGCTCCTGGTATTCGCCTCGGGGACGCCGTGAATTTGTGCGAGTGCGACTGGTCGGGGATCCTCGCACCGGTTACACCGCGAAGGTCATGGGAGCGCCCTCGTCACTGTGGCTCTCGGCCCTGGCAGATTCGAACGCACTGGCGATTATTCCCGAGGACGTCACTGAAGTACGCGAGGGCGACTCGTTCCAGTGCATGGTTCTGGATTAGCCGTGGCGTGGATGCGTCAACCCAAAATTTGGGGTTTTCCGATCGCTGATCTGCACTTAGACCTCACCCAATGGCTGTGGGCGCCTCCGGGGCGAGTGACCATACGGCCAGCTTGGGGGGCTGATTTTGCCCGGCTGGAACACGTGCGCCACCAGAACCGCAACTGGCTCGCCCCCTGGGAGGCGACGCTACCCGCCAGGAGCAAAGAGCGGCTGCCGGGGCCCTACAGTTTCCGCAAACGGTTGGAACGGCAGATGGGGCGCTCCGAGGCGCTCGTCATGGTGGTCGAGGTCGACGGCGCGGTCGCTGGCCTCGTTTCCCTCGGGGCAGTCCAGCACGGCGCAATGTCCCTGGCGAATTTGGGTTACTGGATCGCCGAGGAATGGTCGGGATTCGGAATCATGTCGGTCGCGGTCGCGGCGGTCATCGACTTGACGGTCCTGCAGTTGGGCCTGCACCGCATCGAAGTAAATGTGCGCCCCGAAAACCAGGCGTCCTTGGCGCTGTGTTCACGTTTGGGTTTGCGTCCTGAAGGTCTCCGGCGCCGCTACATGAACATTAACGGAATGTGGCGAGATCATCAGTCATTTGCCGTCGACCGCGAAATGTTACACGCCGGCGGACTTTTAGAGACCCGTTTTCGCAACACCCCGACCGGCCCTCCCTCTTAATCTCCAGGTCATCTCATAGGTTGGAGAGGTGGAGTACGCAACGTTAGCGCTGATAGCGGTCATGGTGATGGTTGTTGGCCTAGCTGCGCCCCGGATGATGAAGCGCCGCCAAGCGGTAGTTTTTTCACGCGAGGGCGACCGATTTTCTGAAGGACTTCGACTATTATCAGTTGAACCGGAACGCAGATCGTTTTCGCACCACTCCGCGCCCCTGCTGCGAAACCAAGAAGGAGTGGACATGAGTCAGCCCAACGCTCCGCTGCGACCTCGCCGTTTACGCGCGAACCTCACCAGTGAAGACGCGAACCGTTTGGCGGCATTGAAATCAGCCCGAGCGGCCCGTATCGCTTCAGAGGCCGCCGCTGCACAACGCCGCCTCGTGACGGTCAGTGTGGCAGCCGGACTCTTCTTACTTTTCGCTGTCCTCGCGCTCACCTCGGTGATCGGCGCCTGGTGGTTGTTACTTCCCGGCTTCTTCCTGGGTGGTTCCCTAGTTGCCTCGCGGCAGGCCGGGCGTCGCATCGAGCAGGATGAGAAGGCCGAGCTGGAAGAACTGGCGTCACTGCGGTCACGAATGGCTGAAACGCAAATTCCGGTGCGCCGAGTTCAGATCGTCGAGGACGTAGACCTGTCCGAACCTGTTGAGGAGCCAGAAGCCGTCGTCGAGGTCGAGGAAGTGGCCGTTGAACGGCGCAGCTGGAAGGTCCCGGAGGCGCCAGCCCCCAGTCATTTACGCAAGGGCCGGATCAGTGGGCGCGAGATCCACACCGATACGGACATCATTGCCGTGACGCAGATTGATGCCGCCCGCGGTCGCCCCGTAGCTGCCACTGCGGCCGCACCAGCGGCTTTCAATCTGGATGCCGTTTTGGAGATTCGCCGCGCGCAATAATCGTGATACACTATTGCGAGTCTTGGGGCTATGGCGCAGTTGGTAGCGCGCTTCGTTCGCAACGAAGAGGCCGGGGGTTCGAATCCCCCTAGCTCCACAAATGCGGTGTCCGTCACCTAGCGACTGGTACGGCGCGGAACGTGGATACTATGGAACTCGTGACTAATCCAGAAACGTTAACCTCAACACCAACAACGCGCAAAAAATGGTACATAGCCGGCGCGGTCGTGCTCGCCCTCGTCGTCGTGTACCTTTTGGCTGCCTGGTTCGTTTCGGGGCGGGTTGCCCGCGGCACGACGGTTGTCGGTGTCGAAATCGGGGGTTTGTCAGCGCAGGCAGCTGAAGAGACGCTGCTGGAAGAACTCGTCGTCGACGGTGAAATAACTGTTACCGCGGCAGATGTGGAAGCGCAGTTCTCCCCGGAAGATGCGGGATTGAGTTTCGACGCGGAAGCGACAGTTGCGAATCTGGTTGGTTTCAATTTGAGCCCCGTCAATCTGTGGCAGCATATTGCCGGTTGTGGACCGGTGGCGCCCATCAGTAAAGTCGACGACGCGAAGTTGGAAACGGTGCTCGAAGGCCTGGCGGATAATTTCGCCGTCGCACCCGTCGACGGAACAATCACTTTTGCCGGAGCGGTCCCCGAAGCTCAGGCAGCGGTGCCCGGGCTGGAAGTGGATATTCCCGCGGCGGTCACGGCTGTTTCCGACCGGTGGCTGACGGATCCCGTTGAGCTCCCAACAGTCGCTGTGGACCCCGCAATTTCGGACGAGGAAGTCCAACGTGTCCTGGTTGAGGACGCCGAGCCGCTAGTAGCCGGCCCCGTCAAGGTCACCGTGGGGGATGAGACCACCGATTTATCGCCGAGCTCCCTGGCAAGTTCAGCCGCCTTTACCGCTGACGGCCCCAAACTCGTGATGGGCCTGAACGGTGAGCTGCTCGCTGATGATCTGCGGGAACAGATCCCCGAACTGGAAAAGTCCTCGGTGAACGCCAAGGTCAGTTTGACGTCCTCGGGTCCCGAAATTACGCCCTCGCAAACCGGCACCCAAGTGGATCATGAACTTTTAGCCGAGGACGTCCTGTCGGCAGTGCACAGTGAGGACCGCGCCGTCGAAGTTACGCTTGAGACTGTTGAGGCCGAAGTTACAACGGCCGACGTCGAAGCCCTGGGGATAAAAGAGAAGATCTCTGAGTTTTCCACAACGTTGACCAACGACCCGGTGCGGACCAATAACTTGCGTACCGGCGCCGCTGCCGTCAACGGCGTGGTCTTATTGCCGGGCGAGACTTTCAGCATTCTGGACACTCTGAGTCCGATCACCCCTGAGAACGGTTACGGAGACGCGGGAATTCTCGTCGACGGAGTGCTCGTTCCCGGTTTGGGTGGGGGACTTTCACAGCTGGCAACCACTGTTTATAACGCGGCATTCTTTGCCGGTTTAGAGGATGTGGAACACCGCCCTCACTCGCAGTACATTCCGCGCTACCCCGAGGGTCGAGAAGCCACCATTTACGAACCTTCAATTGATATGAAGTTTCGGAACGATTCGGAG
>CAYFQJ010000106.1:4786-5333 GCA_964345205.1 uncultured Actinomyces sp.
TGGGACATTAAGTCTGTCAGTTCCGGTCGCAGCGAACTGGTTGCCCCCGGCGTCGTCACCTCAAACCGGGAGGGTTGCTCCCCAACACCGGCCGGCCAACCCGGCTTCCTCGTCACCGTGACACGCCAGTTTTTCAAGGGAGATAACCTGGTCAAGTCTGATTCAAGCAGTTGGCGTTACCAGCCGGTCAATGCTGTGACCTGCGGTTAGGAAGACACGACTGATTAGCGAGTCGCAGCGCCGCCCGTTGCACTGAGGTTACTCAAAGCGCTGCGGTCCAGAATCATGATTCGACGTCCCTCAACTTTGATCCACTTCGCGTCCTGGAAGGCGCGGAGGCGACGACTGAGAGTTTCGGGAGTGGTCCCCAAGTGGGCCGCAATGTCTTTGCGGGCTAGAGGCAATTTGATTTGGTCGGCGCCTAAACCCAGTAAATAGGCGGCGACGCGGGCTCCAACGTCCTGCGATGTCACCGCTGCGAGCAAGTTTTCGGTGCGTGTCAGCCTTTCGGCGAGGGACCGCAGCATTTCTTGCCCGATGAGCGGGT
>CAYFQJ010000107.1:0-5308 GCA_964345205.1 uncultured Actinomyces sp.
CGCAGCATGGACACACGAATAATCAAATTCGATTCCCTGACCAATGCGGTTCGGTCCGGACCCGAGGATAATCACCGCGCGACGTTCACGGGGCTGGACTTCGCTTTCGGCGGCGTACGTCGAATAGTAGTAGGGCGTGACCGCTTCGAACTGTCCGGAACACGTATCGACGGCTTTGAAAACGGGACGCAAACCGTAGGCGAGCCGGATTTCGCGGATGGTGTTTTCGTGGAGGCCGCGGATCTCACCGATTTGCTGGTCAGAAAAACCATGCGTTTTAGCCAATTCAAGTAGTTCAGGTGTCAGGGCTGGCGCTGCCTGCAGTTGCCGGGCGACCTCTTCGATCAGCATCATCTGGTCGAGGAACCACGGATCGATGGCCGTGGCTTCGAACAGTTCCGCAACGGTGGCGCCGCCGCGAATGGCCTGTTGCACCTGCACGAGTCGCGATTCTGACGGCACCCGAGCGGCCTCAATAAGTGGAGCCGGCTCGGGCACCGGACCCTCCCAGTGGAACCCGGTACCGTCCTTGTCAATGGACTGGAGTGCCTTGTTCAAAGCCTCAGTGAAATTACTGCCCAACGACATGGCTTCGCCAACGGATTTCATCGTCGTCGTCAGGGGGGTGTCAGCTGCCGCAAATTTTTCAAAAGCGAAACGTGGAACTTTGACGGCCACATAATCAAGGGTCGGCTCAACAGCCGCTGTGGTGGTTTCGGTGATCTCATTGAGAATTTCGTCGAGCGTGTACCCGATTGCCACCCGTGCCGCCAGCTTCGCGATGGGGTAGCCGGTCGCTTTCGAGGCCAGAGCGGAGGAACGGGAAACCCGAGGGTTCATCTCGATGACGATGACGCGCCCATTAGTGGGATCGACGGCGAACTGGATATTGCATCCGCCGGAGTCCATGCCGACCTCGCGGATAATATCGATGCCTAGCTGACGCAGGTTCTGGTATTCACTGTCGGTGAGAGTCATCGCCGGCGCGACCGTAATGGAGTCGCCCGTGTGCACGCCGACGGGATCTACGTTCTCAATCGAGCAGATCACGATCACGTTACCGGTGCGGTCACCCATCAGTTCAAGTTCGTATTCTTTCCACCCAAGAATCGACTCTTCCAACAGGACCTCGTGAGTCATCGAATCGACCAGTCCGGCCCCGGCGATGCGCCGCAGTTCCTCTTCGTTGTGGGCCATTCCTGAACCCAGACCACCCATGGTGAACGAAGGTCGGATCACCAGCGGATAGCCCAGTTCTTCAGCGGCCGCCAGACATTCGTCGATACTGTGTGCAATGAAGGATCGGGCAACTTCTGCGCCGCACTTCTCGACAATATCCTTGAACTGTTGGCGGTCTTCGCCGGCGTTGATGGCGTCGACTTTCGCACCGATCAGCTCGACGTTGTACTTGTCGAGGACGCCGGACTCATGCAGAGCCACCGCAGTGTTCAGCGCGGTTTGGCCACCCAGTGTGGGAAGCAACGCGTCAGGGCGCTCCTTCTCGATAATTTTAGTGACAAACTCGGGGGTGATCGGCTCAATGTAGGTGGCGTCAGCGAACTCGGGGTCCGTCATTATGGTCGCCGGGTTCGAGTTGACCAAGATCACTCGGATACCTTCGCTGCGCAGAACGCGGCAGGCCTGAGTTCCGGAGTAGTCAAACTCGGCAGCCTGACCGATGACGATCGGGCCGGAACCAATAACGAGCACTGACTTGATGTCATCACGGCGCGGCATCAGAGGGTCTCCTTCTGGGAATTAGCGGTTAGGTCCGAATCAGTTTGGGCAGTGTCCGCAGCTGAACGCACGGTCGCAACCAGGTCTGCCTTGGGCCCGAGGGCGTCGCCGGAGAAGATTCCTGCGATTTGGGGGCCGTCCTCACGAAGTTTCCGAGTGAGGGCGCGCGTGTCAATACCACTGATGCCAACGACTCCAGCGGCAACCAGTACTTCTTCGAGGGGGCGATCAGTGCGCCAGTTTGAAGGACGACGGGCCGGTTCACGGGCCACCACCCCGGCGGCCCAGGTGGGGGAGGGGGCGGAGTCCGCGTTGACGAACCCGGTATTACCCACGTGAGGGAAGGTGAAAAGTGCGATTTTGTTGGCGGACTCAGGGGCCGTCAGGGCTTCTTGGAACCCGCTGCCGGTCGTATGTACGGTGATTGAAGTGATGGCGGATCCTAAGGCTCCCCACGGGCGTCCTCTGAAGACTGTTCCATCTTCCAAAACCAACAACGCTATTTGAGACGACGTCACTTTGGGATCTCCTCGCGATCGGCATTTACTGCGTCTGAAACCACCTAAAAGTGTCCCACATGAATTGTTGAGGCCGGTCATCGTGGTCATAGATTGGACCGCGAGCAGCGACGCCTGCCGCCGAACTGTTTGGGGGAGCGCAGCTTGGGGGTGTGGACATTAGGTCTCTTATTGGCATGTCTTATAGGTTAGTGGGTATGAAACAGCTACGCCTGGTCGCTTTTGACCTTGATGACACTCTGGCCCCCTCCAAATCGGCGCTTCCGAAACCTATGGCGCAGGCCCTGAGGCAACTTCTGGATCGCGTCCCGGTCTGCGTGATTTCGGGAGGGAACTTTTCCCAGTTCGAGATGCAGCTCCTTGAGGGGCTGAACGGCACTGAAGATCAACTTTCGGCACTCCACCTGATGCCAACGTGTGGAACACGGTACTTAACTCGGGCCGACCAGCAGTGGCAGGTCCAGTATCGCTACGACCTCACCGAGGACCAGAAGCAGCGTGCCATCGACGCACTTCAGGATCAGGCGCGACGTTTGGGATTGTGGGAGGAAGAAACTTGGGGTCCGATCATCGAAGATCGGGATTCACAGATTACCTTTTCCGCTTTGGGGCAGCAGGCGCCGTTGGAAGCCAAACACGCTTGGGATGCCGATGGAGCAAAGAAAGCGGCGTTGGTGGCAGCGGTCGCGCCTCTGCTTCCCGACCTTGAGGTCCGTGGGGGAGGCTCAACCTCTGTTGACATCACCCAGCGCGGCGTCGACAAGGCCTACGGCATGCGAAAACTTGTTGAAGTCACAGGCATTCAGCCCGACGAGATGCTGTTCATCGGGGATCGTCTGGACGAGGGCGGCAATGACTACCCAGTGAAAGCTGCGGGGTGGCCGACCCGGGCGGTGGAGAACTGGGAAGAGACGTACCAGGTAATCGAAGAGCTGATTCAGCGGATGTAGTGCCGCGCTTCCCAAAATGCGATGGCCGCGGCGGTGCTCACGTTCAGTGAGTCAACGGGTGCGGCGATGGGTATTTTGACGGGCAAAGAATTTGCGAGCGCCTGTCGCGTCAATCCGGGGCCTTCGCTCCCCAAAGCCAGAGCTAAGTTCGGATGGTCCTGGTCCCGACGCTGCGCCAATTTCTCGATATTTAGCGCCGCCGGGTCGGGCGTCAGTGCTGCGACCAGATACCCGGCTTCTTCGAGAACCTCGGTTTTTGGCCAGGTTCCCAGGCGCGCCCACGGGATTTGGAACACCGCCCCCATTGAGGTGCGAATACTGCGCCGATAAAGAGGGTCCGAGCAGTCTGAGCTGAGGAGAACCGCGGAGACATTGAGCGCGGCTGCTGAACGGAACACTGCTCCGACGTTTGTGTGGTCGACAAGTCCTTCGAGAACTGCCACCAGGTGGCCCTTCGCGGGGGGCAGAACTGCCAAGAGGTCTGCTGGATCAACAGGCGCGGGGCGTTCCATGGCGGCGAGCGGGCCGCGATGCATCCGGTAGCCGCAGATTTTTTCCGTATCTTCTTCGGGAACCAAGAAGGTCGGAATTTCACCGTCTCGACCGGGGAGCGTCGGCAACTTATGGAGCGTTCGTGGGGTGGCAAAGAACGCGCGAGGCCGATGACCGGCCGCGAGTGACCTTTCGATCACTCCGGCAGATTCGGCCAGGTAGAGGCCATGTTCGCCCTCCCAAGATTGGCGTAGCTTCACGTCCTTCAGGTTGGTGAACGCCTCAAGCAGATGCTGCAGCTGCGAGTTTAGGCTTGGAAATGCCTCCGGTTCGATGATCATCAGGAGGGGTAATCGCCACGATCATTTTGAGGGCGCGGGGAGCGGAACCTGCGGACCATGATCATGCGTGAGAACGCATAGAACCAGGTTCGTTTCGGGATCGGGTCGTCCGGGTACCGTTCGGTCACGCGTTTCTTGATCCGGCGCCAGACCACGACGGCCTCAAGAATTGCCACACCAAAGAGCACATAGAGGATGATGACGAAAACAACTGAGCTGGCGGCAGCTACCTCCGGATAGCGGGGGGCGATGAAGAAGCTAATCGCGAGACTTCCCACCAGGAACAGGATCATCGCGGGAAGAGCGAACTCGGATAAAGACCAGCGGGCGTCAATGAACTGGCGGGTGTATCGCTTCACTCGCCCTCGATCGCGGTAGGGCATATTGGCTTCGTCGCCGGTTTGAAGCGCCACCTGTTGCCGCGCATACTCTTCGTTGCGCTTGTCACGTTCAATGCGTTTCGCCAGCTTCCGGTCAGCCGGAACTAGGGGGCGCATTCGCTCCGCTTCGGCCTCGCGTCGGGTGCGTGTCGGCCGCCCTTTGCTTTGGGACTTAGGTTTTTGATCAGAATCGTTTGTCTTAGCCACGCTAGCAGCTTAGTGGAGGGTGAGGCGGTCCCCAACTTCCACTAGGTTAGTGTCATGAACCAAAATGAACTCGCTCACCGTATCGACCAAAATTTACCAGCACTCCTCGAACAGTTAGCTGCACTAGTTTCGATTCCTTCGGTGTCCTCTGACCCCGAACAGGGTGCTTCGATGGTGGCCAGTGCCGACCTGGTTGCCGCGCAGTTCGCCGAACTTGGTTTTGACGTCAAGGTCACCAGTTCGGTTGCTGATTCCGGCATTGTGGGCAAACCTGCCGTCCTGGCGGAACGCCGAGTTCCGAACCCCGAGGCGCCGACCATTCTGCTCTACGCCCACCACGACGTGCAACCTGTCGGTGACGAATCCACGTGGAGTTACCCGCCTTTTGAACTGACCGTGGAAAATGGCCGTGCCTACGGGAGGGGAAGTGCCGATGACGGGGCCGGAATCGTGGTTCGCCTGGGAGCATTAGCGGCGCTGGGGGACCAGCTGGCAGTGAACGTCGTGGTTTTCATTGAGGGCGAAGAAGAGATCGGGTCCCCATCTTTCAAGGAGTTCCTGCGGGAACACGAGGCAGAATTAGCCGCAGATGTCATCATTGTCGCCGATTCTAGTAACTGGACCGAGGACGTCCCCGCACTCACCGATACTCTTCGGGGAGTTGTAGACGTCGACGTGAACCT
>CAYFQJ010000108.1:0-768 GCA_964345205.1 uncultured Actinomyces sp.
ATCGGGACCCACTGCCCCTCAAGGTCGATTCCCGCGGCCTCGTTGACGATAACACCTTTAACGCTGGCCTCGGCTGGCGAGTCAACAGCGGCGAAAGCCAAACCGGCCAGAGCCAAAGTGAGGACAGCAGCGAGAGCGGCTGCAATACTGCGCCAATACTTTTTCATGACTGTGCTCCTTCAAAAGTGGGGAGGGCGACCGACTGCCACCGGTCCCCGGGCAGATCAAAAGGTAGGGTGGAGGCCGCAACGATCGGGACATCAACCTCGGCCAGGGGTCCCAGATTCGTCACCTGGGGGCCCGCATAAATAACGAACATTTTGGGACTCTCAGCGCGGGAGGCGGCGACCAGTTCGGCAAGCTCCTCGTTCGAGTTCGCTTGGAGGTAGGCCACGCGGGAGCGCACCGCCCCAGCCCGTTGTGGCAGCAGGTAACCGAGAACCTTGACGGTCCCGCCATCCAGGGGTCGCCGCGCCGCCAAGATTTGGGCGGTCCGCTGCAACTGGGCCCCGTCGGTGCCGTGGAGGAAGAGGTTACCGCCCTCGTCCACAGTGAACGAGAGGTTAGCATCGGTGAAGTCGCGCACCGCCACGCTGCTGGGGTTTTCCGGCCACGACTCCAGGGAACGCTCCCGCAGCACGCCCTCGCCCTCGATATCGAAATGCGGCAAAATCCGGTCGAGCCAGCGCGGGATCCACCAGGCACGATCCCCAAGGAGCACCATTGTCGCCGGGATGAGCGCCATCCGAATCAAGAAGGCGTCAATCG
>CAYFQJ010000108.1:778-5257 GCA_964345205.1 uncultured Actinomyces sp.
ACCCCGACTGCCAGGCCGAGGGCGATCGGCTTTAAGTTCATGTCACCTGCGGGAACGAAAGCGGTGAAAACAGCCACCATAATGATCGCCGCCGCCGTCACCACTTTCGCGGAACCGAGGAACCCGGTGTAAACCGAATGGCGCGCCCTCCCCGTGTGAACATAGTCTTCGCGGATCCGTGACACCAGGAAAACCTGGTAGTCCATCGACAGTCCGAAGAGGATCCCCATTGTCACCAGGGGCATGAAGTTAATGATCGGTCCGAGGGCGGCGACCCCCAGAAGGTCCGCGAGGAAACCGAATTCGAAGACGAGGACGACCACGCCGAAAGCCGAAGCGACCGAGAGCAAGTAGCCAACGACCGCGATGATCGGTACCGCGATTGAGCGGAAAACGATCGTCAAAAGCACCAGTGACAACCCCACGACGACGAGGGCGAATGGCAGGAGCGCTTCAGTCAGCAGGCGCGAAACGTCGACACCGACAGCGGTTTGGCCGGTGACCGAAATATCGACGCCGTAAACGTCTTCAAAGTGGTCGTGGAGGGCGCGGATATCGTGGACAAGCTGCGCTGTTTCCGCCGACCGGCCGTCAGTTTCCGGGACGACCTGGATGATTCCCGTGTCGGCCGTCTGGTTCGGGGTGGACAGGGCGATGGAGGCGACACCGGGGACCTGGGCGACCTCATCCGCCAGATCTGCCATCAAACCGAGGGGGTCCTGCGAGGTGAGGATCGGGGCGGTCACGATGAGGGGGCCGTTGTAGCCGGGGCCGAAATTCTCGGCGACCAGTTCGTGGGTAACTCGCGCCTCATTATCGGCCGGGAGGACGCCCGCATCGGGCAGCGCCAACTGCAGGCTGAGGGCCGGAAAAGATAGTGCGACCAGGCCGGCGACGATGAGGCCGATGGTTAGAGCCGGGATGGCCGTC
Organism: uncultured Actinomyces sp.; assembly: GCA_964345205.1. Taxonomy (GTDB): domain Bacteria; phylum Actinomycetota; class Actinomycetes; order Actinomycetales; family Actinomycetaceae; genus Scrofimicrobium. The sequence continues at coordinate 1,709 of CAYFQJ010000108.1, forward strand.
ACCGTTTTGACCCAGCCCGAGAAGAAACGGTTCGGCTTTTGGGTGGCACTTGCCGGAGCCGGGTCCTCGGTTTCGTCCTCGATCGGCGCAAGGGCCGAGCGTTCCTTCTTGGTGAGGATGCGGAACCCCACGAAAGACAGCACCGCGGGCAGCAGAGTGCAGGCGGCGATCACGGCCAGGCCGACGCCGATCGCTCCGGCCGCACCCATGATGGTGAGGAAGGGGATGCCGGCGACAGACAGGCCTATCAGCGCGATCATCACGGTGACTCCCGCGAAAACCACCGCCGAGCCGGAAGTGCCGAGGGCACGCGCGATCGATGCGGTGACCGGGCGGCCCTGATCAAATTATCGCGGTGGCGCGAGACGATAAAGAGGGAATAGTCGATGCCGACCGCCAAACTCAACATGACCGAGAGCAGGGGTGTTGTCGAGTTGATCGTCGCGAAAGCGGTGCCGATGAAAACTAGCGCCGTTGAGGCCGCGACTCCCGCCAGCCCCACCATTAGCGGCAGGCCCGCACCAATTAGCGTCCCCAGAGTCATCAGGAGCACCACCAGCGCCACGATCACCCCGAGAACCTCAGTGATAGAGATCGTGGGGAACTCCTGGGCGAAAAGCATCCCGCCGACATTGGCCTCATAGCCTTCGGGGAGGTTCTGGTTGAGAGTGGCGGCGACCTCGTGCAGCTGTTCCTTCGTCGCGTCACCAACGATCCCCCCTTCGGGGATGACCTGCACGGTGAGGAGGGCGACGTTACCCGCCTCGCTGATCGTCGCGGCCATTAGGGGGTCATCGATTGGGGTGGCGACCTCGACGTCCTCGACCAGGAGAAACTGGGCCACACTGTCGTTGACAATTGTCTTGACCGGCTCAGCGGTAATGTCCGAACCCTCAGGGCCGACGATGATCACCTGAGCCGAACTGCCGCCGACCTCGGGAAATGTCGCATAGAGACGTTCGAGGGCGTCGCCGGACTCGGTGCCGGGAATGCTGACTGAGTTGTCGAGACCTTTGCTGAGGGTCAGGACGCCGACGCCGAGGAGCACCAGGACTGCCATCCAGAGGGCGACGACCACGTTGCGGGCACGGACGGCCCATCGTCCCAGGACGTAAAGTTTCGACGACATGGCGGTTGCCTCCTGCTTTGTTGCTGGGTTGTTGCGGTTGGCCGGTTGCGGCCGGGGTTGGCCGGTTGAACCCGAAACAGCTTTGGATACACTAGTGTATCGGATACAGCAGTGTATCAACAGGTTAAGTGGTGAAGAATGGGGTAACGATGGCCAAACTAACTGTGCGCCGCCGCTCCAATACTCGACAACGCCTTCTTGATGCGGGCTTCGACGTATTCGTCAAAGTCGGATATGCGGGTGCCACCATTGAGATGATTACCGAGGCGGCCAAGTTCACGCGCGGCGCTTTCTACTCGAACTTCGCGAATAAAGAAGAACTGTTCCTGGCGGTCGCGCAAGACCAGTTCGAACGGCGGCTGAGCTTGGCGATCAACGCCCTCACCGAACTGCAAGACCAACTTTTCGAAGCCCGGGCCGTCAGCCCCGCGAGGATTGGCAAACTGATCGCTTCGACGCTGCTGGACACCGAAGCCGAACGTGAATGGCAGATCCTCTATACCGAGATCGAACTTTTTGCCCTGCGCAACCCCGAAAGTTACCCCGCGGTCGACAGCCTGAACGGGGATTACACCGACCGCGTCATCGAAGCCCTCACGCCCTTGCTGCAGGTTTTCGGCGTCCAGTTCGTTGGTGACCCCAGCAGTATTGCCCGCACTTTCATCGCCGCTTACACGAGTATTTCGCGAGCGATTTTTCTCAGCCCTGTTCAGGACTACGAGAAGGCGCTGGCGCCGCAGATGCAGTGGTTTTCGGCGCTGGTGAACGAAATGATCAAACCCGAGGGGTAGCGGGGGCGCGGGGCAGGTTGGCCTTGAAGACGGCCTGAACTGGCCTTATTGCGAGCGTTAAATCTCCGGCCGACCGCAATTTTGGGCGGCACAAACCGGTTGTTTGCATTTTGGTATTCGTGTTACGCTCATCTTGTTTCAGTTCGCCACAATAAAACCAAGGGGACACTGTGGCTAAACGCAGGATTTTATCAGCGGTAGCGCTGCTAGCTTTACTCGCGGGCTGCACATCTGGACCGTCAAGCGATTCAGAGCAGTCTTCGCTAGGCGGTACCGATACGTCGACCACGAAAAAACTGGGTGAGGCTGTGGCGGCCGGACCGTTTGAGGTTACCATCATGGCGGTTACCGACAGTGATGAGAAAACCTCCGGCTCCGAGGATGCCCCGCTCTATACGGTCACATACCGGATCGAAAACATCTCGGATGAGCCGGTAGATACCTGCGAATACGCAGAACCTATCGTCGCCACCGACAGCAGTCTTGAGGGGCAGTCATCCACCGCCGCCTGGAACGGTAGTCCCGAATTTTCATGCGGTATTCTGAGCCCGGGAGACTCTGTTGAGCGGTCAGCGGTCTTGTCTGGACCTGACGCCCTGCAAGAGGTCTTTATTTACCCTGGCCAAGATTCCGCAAAGTTTGAGCTGTACGGCACGGTCGAAACTAAGTAACAGGGGCGGGCCTGGCTCCTTTGAGCTTGCCGCGAGGCGGCACCGGCGACCGTAGGTGTCGCGATGGGAGCCGCAGGTGCCGATGCGTCCATCGAATCGGCCGATATTGCTTTTACTGGCCATGATCTGAGGTTGATCCCGTAGGCGCTGCCTCATGCTCGCCGGGCGCAACTGAGGCGCCAACTTGATGCTGTGGTGACGTGAAGCTGCGGTTGGGTGCCGGGGGCGGCCGTCCGGGGGTTCCCGGCCGGAGGGATTGGCGGGAAATCGCCAACGAGAAATATCCCCGCGGGGCGTTAGGTGAGCAGTTTAAAAGCAAATAGGATCCGCACCAATGGCGCGGATCCTATTCGACTGCTTACCAAGGCAGCGTTTGCATAGAAACCACACAAAACCGCATGATTCTGGAACTACTTTATCCCGGGCGCGCTCTCGTTGACAAGCAAAACGGAAATATCTCCGCTAGCGCGCAAAATATGGGATGTGCGTTGGGGGAACCTCACCACCGCTCACGTAAAACAATTACGCTAAACCAAAAAACGAATACAGCACGTCGATCCGTTCCCAAGCAATTTCCGCCAACTCGCCTGGAATGCCAACCGGCACCAAACGGCCACGCTCCCAACCGCGGATGGTAACGGCCGAAACTGCCAACTCCCGCCCCAAAATTTCTCGTGACATGCCCAAAGCAAAAGGAGCGTCCTTAAAATCTGCGCCAGTAATTCGCGGACGTCCGAACGTCTCATCAACATGGCCGTGCCCTTCCCAAACACCATGAACATACCCCGACAGCTCGTTCACCGAGCCGTCCTCATCTTCGTGAAACTGTTCCACAATTATTCCTCCTTGACGCACAATAATTTTCAATGGTGCCTCCGCTGAGGCGGGAAAAAGCCGAGTCCCGCAGTGTTTTTCTGTGGACCGGAAACACCCCCGCGGCTGCGGGGAAAAGTTTGCG
>CAYFQJ010000109.1:0-799 GCA_964345205.1 uncultured Actinomyces sp.
TTGACCCCCAGTCAAGTGCGCTACCAAGCTGCGCCACAGCCCGAAAAATCACAACGAGAACACTCTAACCGAGAAGAATGGCCAGCGGCAAATCCGTGACAGTGACTTTTCCGCACAGCGGCGGGAAAGTGGTGACCATCACCCTCCGGTGGGCTGCGGGTCGTTCCTCGGCTTAGGTTAAGTAAGATGGTTGGGGCGATCAGAAGTTATCTGGCACTCGGTTGAGAGGAAACGTGACCTGTGAAAAAGAATTGGCAGCGGTGGATTGTTATTGGCGTAGCTGTCCTGGTGGTGGTTGCCTTCGGATTGGCCGCCGTTTTGTCGGTATTTCCGGGAACAATTGGTGACGAAGCGGGCGGCGCCACTGAGATTTCGGTGACAGCGGCAGCCAGCGACAGTTACGAAATTTAGAAGTTTCGCTGCTGATCCTGACCACCAACGGTCATTCGGTTGCTCGTAAACAGATATGGGGAACTCATGCTGTTCAGTGAATATCAGGCCGGAGCTTTAGGCACCGCTCTCGAAAGTGCCCGCACCTTTGACTACCTCGCGCCCGGGCTGGTCGCCGAAGTGGGGGAGCTCTGCGGAATCTACGCCAAAGCCGTGCGCGACAGGAACGGGACCGTACCCGAGGAGAAGGTGAACTCAGCCCGTGGCGAAGTTGGTGACGTCCTCTGGTTCCTCGCGGTCAGTGAGTTCTTGGCCGGGGAAGAAACCTTCGATTTGGATTTCACCAAGATCGAGTGCCGCAAGGCAACGTCGGTGGCGGCACTGCTAATTGAGCTTTCTGACGTGTCAA
>CAYFQJ010000109.1:863-5250 GCA_964345205.1 uncultured Actinomyces sp.
CGAGCAGAATCTGCGACGCGTCCTGGAAATACTCCAGTTCTTTGCCCTCGAACTGGGCTCGGACCTGAACGAAGCGGCCCAAATGAACCTGGTGAAACTTCGGGATCGGGCTGTCCGCGGGAAACTCAGCGGATCGGGCGACCACCGGTAAGAGAGGGACCCGGTTTCAATCTTGAACCGTGGTTTTCTCGAAGTCGAGGAGCCACTGTTTCATTGGGGCACCTCCCGCGTATTCGCCGAAGCTACCGTCGGCGCGCACCACGCGGTGACAAGGCAGAATAATCGGCAGCGGGTTTCCGGCGCAGGCGCTCCCTACGGCGCGGGCAGCACCGGCCTTACCTAACGAAGCGGCGAGCTGACCGTAGGTGACGACCTCGCCAAAGGGGATTTTGGCCAAAGCCAGTTGGGTCGAGGAACGGAAAGATGTTGCCGCCAGGTCCAGAGGTATTGCGAACTCGCGTCGCTGGCCGGCAAAATACTCATTCAGTTGGGTTGCAGCCTCCCCGAGGACGCCATCGGCGGCGCCCTCGGGCATGGACTGGAAGTCACCATTAGGCAGAACAATTCGTCGTAGGCCCAGGTCGGAGCCAATTAGCTGGAGAACCCCGATGGGTGTTGAAAGTGTTATGGCGGTTACCATGCGGTGCGCCCTCCTCGAAGTTGAACTCGGCAGCCCAGCTCGCTAAGCAGAGAGGCACGGGAAAACTGGGTATCCTAGTTAGAGAGACTACCCATACCCGGCGAAGAGTGCGAGGGAATTATGACGCCCACCAGTTATCGGCGCCCATGGCCACCCTCGTGGTTCCTCAAAGTGACGATGGCGATCACCGGGACCATTTGGACACTGTTCGTCCTCATCCACCTTTTCGGCAATCTTAAAGTATTCTCGGGGCCCGCAAGTTTCAACAGTTACGCGCACTGGCTGACCGAAGCGCTGTACCCGTTCCTGCCGGCGGGGTTCTTGCTGTGGGCGTTCCGCCTGATCCTGATAGTTTCGCTGGTCGGACATGTTTATGCGGCGGCAGTCCTGTGGGGGCGTTCGCGCCGAGCACGCGGTGCGCGGTCTGTCCGATGGCGTTCCCTGCGTGGGGGGTTCCAATCAGTCGCCGCGAAACTGATGCCACTGACCGGTGTCGTGGTGCTGGTTTTCCTGGTGGTCCATATCCTCGACCTGACCGTCGGGGCCGCACCCGTGGCGCCGAATGATTTCGCGGCCGCATCACCCTCAGGCACCTACGCCTACCAAAACCTCATCCACAGTTTAGGGCGCCCCGCAATGGCGGCCTTCTATCTGCTGGTGATGATCTTACTGTCGATCCATGTTGCTCACGGTGCGGTCCTTGTCGCCACCGACCTCGGAGCGATGGGCGCGCGGCTGCGGGCGGCAGCCGTCTGGGTCGGGGCAATCGCGGGGCTGGCCATTTTGGTCGGCAACGGAGCCATACCAATCTGCGTACAGCTGGGGGTGCTGACGTGACGAATCAACCTGCAGGGCAGTTCCCGCCCGTACGAATTCCCCACGGGAGTGCCGGTTCCCGACTGGACGCGAACATTCCGCCGGGGGACCCAGAAACCGCGTGGGCGCGCCGTCAGGACGAATACCGTTTGATCAGCCCGGCGAATCGCCGCAAGATGACAGTTGTCGTGGTCGGAACCGGACTGGCTGGGGGAGCGGCGGCCGCGGCCCTGGGAGAACTTGGCTACAACGTCGAAGTCATCACGTACCACGACGCGCCACGCCGGGCCCACTCAGTTGCTGCCCAAGGGGGGATCAACGCGGCTCGGGCCGAACGGGTCGACGGGGATTCGGTGAGGCGTTTCGTGGAAGACACCGTCCGCGGCGGCGACTTTCGAGGGCGGGAAGCGGAAGCGTACCGACTGGCCACCGAATCGATCCCGGTAATTGACCATTTCAACGCGATCGGCGCCCCCTTCGCTCGAGAATACGGGGGAACTCTGGCCACCAGGTCCTTTGGGGGAGTTCAGGTTTCCCGCACCTACTATGCGCGAGGACAAACGGGACAGCAGTTACAGGTGGCGACCGTCGGCGCCCTCCAACGACAAATCCGCTCGGGGACAGTCACGATCCACGACCGAACGGAAATGCTCGACCTTCTTGTCGAGGACGGCCGGGCCCAGGGCGTGATAGTTCGTAACCTGGTTACCGGCGAGATACGGCCGATAGTGGGGCATGCCGTAATTTTGGCATCCGGTGGTTACGGGTCCGTTTACTTTCAGTCCACACTGGCGTTGAACAGTAATGCGACGGCGGCGTGGAGGGCGCACCGACGCGGAGCCTACCTGGCTCACCCCAGTTTCGTGCAGTTCCATCCGACGACTATTCCCGTGAGTTCACCGGCGCAGTCGAAAACCATCCTGATGAGCGAATCGTTGCGTAACGACGGGCGAATCTGGGTGCCGAAAGTTGCGGGCGATGCACGAGAACCGAATCTGATTCCTGAGGCCGAACGCGACTATTACCTGGAACGAAAGTACCCGTCATATGGGAACTTAACGCCCCGGGACGTGTCGTCGCGAGCTGCCGCCGAAATTATCGGCGCCGGTTTCGGTGTGGGCGCCATGCAGAACTCTGTTTACCTCGACTTCGCTGAGGCGCGTGAACGTTTGGGGCAGGCGGTCCTCGATGAGCGGTACGGGAACCTTTTCCGCATGTACCGGCAGGCGACCGGAGACGACCCCCGAATCGAACCGATGCGGATCGCGCCTGGTGCCCACTTCACGATGGGTGGACTCTGGGCGGATTTTGATCTGATGACGAATATTCCGGGGCTTTTTGTGGGGGGAGAGGTCAGCGCGAACTACCACGGAGCGAACCGGCTGGGTGCGAACAGTTTGCTCTCGGCAAGTGTCGATGGTTGGTTCACCCTGCCGCTGTCAGTTCCTAACTATTTGGCGGACCTGGTCGGGGAGCCGCTGCTTGCGGTGGATTCGGCTGCCATCGAAACCACCATGACGGATGTCGACCTGCGACTCGAGCGGATTCTGGCAGTCGGTGGAGATGTGGGGCCCACAGAGTTTCATCGTCGTCTCGGCCAGATCCTCTATGCAGGTTGCGGCGTGACCCGCAGCGCTAAGTCATTGGAAGATGCCTTCGAAAAGATCGGCCAGTTGCGGGAAGAGTTCTGGTCAAACGTCAGCGTCCCCGGGGGCAGTGACGGCCTCAACCAAACTTTAGAGAAGGCTGGGAGGGTCGCCGATTTCCTCGACCTCGCGGAACTAATGTGCGTGGACGCGTGGGACCGCGAAGAGTCCTGTGGAGCTCACTTCCGCGTTGAATATCAAGTTGATGGTGAAGCGGTTCGTAATGACGCGTCGTGGGCCTTCACTTCGGCGTGGGAATCTACCGATGACCAGTTCATTCGCCACGTTGAACCACTGGAATTTGTTGCTGTCCCACCCCAAGAGCGGAGCTACCAATGAAGCTGAAACTGAAAGTTCGACAGCAGAACACTCCAGAGGGCGCTTCGAGGTGGGAAACGTATGAAGTTTCGGGGCTCGTGGACTCGATGAGTATTTTAGAGGTCCTCGACAAGTTGAACGAGCAGCTAGTGGAAGCCGGTGAACCCGCGATCTCTTTCGAGTCTGACTGTCGTGAAGGGATCTGCGGGGCCTGCGGAATCACGGTGAACGGTGTCCCGCATGGGCCGGAACGCAATACCCCCGTTTGTCACCAGAGGGTCGGGAACTTCGCTGACGGTGCAACCGTTACCCTGGAGCCGTTCCAATCTGCCAGCTTCCCCGTTATTCGCGACCTCATTGTCGACCGATCCCCGCTGGACACCGTCACGACCGCCGGCGGATACGTCGCCGTCGACACTGGGACCGCGCCCGACGCGCAAGCCCTACCCGCAAGTCACGAAATAGTTGAGGCCGCCTTAGACTATGGCGGCTGCCTCGGTTGTGGGGCCTGCGTGGCGGCCTGCCCAAACGGTTCAGCGCACCTATTCTTAGGCGCGCAACTGACCCGACTTGCTCTGCTGCCGCTGCCCGCCCTCGAAAGAAAACAGCGAGCCACCCAAATGGTCACAGTCGCTGAATCCTACTTTGGTCCCTGTTCGAGTTACGGGGAATGTGCCGTGGTGTGTCCCTCCGAAGTGCCGCTCGCTGCGGTTGCCGCGGTCAATCATGAGCGTCTGCGCGCCCAGGTGGGACGACGGTTAGTGACGTGAAATACCCGGAACACCTGCCGAGAGGCGACCGGGAGCGGGCCGCTAGAAGATGGTCGTAAAGGTGACCATGGTGTCGATCAGACGCCGCGTTATGCCTGTTTCCTCGCCGATCCTTTCGCGACTTTCGATCGCTCCGTCTGGATGGTCGGTGATGATCCCGTCAACGCCGCGCCGCAAATATTGACGCTGTCCGCTCG
>CAYFQJ010000110.1:0-3262 GCA_964345205.1 uncultured Actinomyces sp.
GGAACCGCAGTTGGAGGCCGACAATGACAGCGACAGTGAGGCCGTGAAAGCAGGTCCCAAGCACCGAGTTCCCAGGCCGTGGGAAGTGCAGCCCGACCCTGAGGAGATTAAGGCGCAGCCTGATTTTGATGTCGAACCGGATGAGGAACCAGGTGCTGACCTCTCTGCGACGCCGGACGACAACAGCACCCAGTGAGGCCGTCCGCCTCGGCTTAGTCTAGGCAGTTCTGGGTACAGGAACCGCGCCTCCCAGCCAGCGGCTCAGTGCTGCTCCCTGCACCAAGGACACTGGAAGGGGTAACTTCCGCAGATCTCGATCCAGGTCGGCGATATTTACCAGGTCGTGGTCGTTCCAAGCGGCAACCACCAAATTCCCCCGGCGGGCGCTTTTCACGACTTTTGAGGCACCAATTATTGCAACACGATCAAAAGTGGCGACAGTGGCGGCCACGTCGGGACGGGCACTAACACGTGGGCCATGAGCGGCGTTCGCCAAATAGAGACCGTTGGGGAGCAGGTGGTCACGTACCGATCGGACCCAGGCGGAAGTTTGTAAATGCGCGGGGACACTGGCGTCAACAAATGCGTCCCGCACAATCACCTGGTACCGAGCCTGGGATGCGACTAACGCGGCCGCGCCCTCGGCCACCCGAATTCGTAGCTGCGGCTTGCGGGGGAGAGGAATGTTCTTTCGAACCGCCTCGGCCAACTCAGCATTGACTTCAAAGGCCAGTTGTCGGGAATTGGGGCGCAAAGTCTCCCAGGCCCACGCCAGCGCACAACCGCAACCGCCAACATGCAGCGCTGAGATGGGATGCGGTTCCGGGAACGCCAACCGCGTCACCGTGTCCATCTGCTGCATATATTCGAACTCCAGAATCTCCGGTTGGTTCAAGTTGATGCGTGACTGTTCGGTCTCACCCACGCGCACCGATACAACGGGACCATCAAAAGAAAAGTTGAACTCCTCAGTTACGTTCATTCGCTCAGTGTACGAAGCCAAAGCCGCTAAACTGAAAACAGTTGCCGACCTCAGCCGGGGCGTAGCGGTCCCGAACAGTCGCCAACGACCCCACCAGGATGGAAAGGGAGGACCCGAAAGTGTCGACAGCGCCCCGTTCCCCCAGGGCTAAACGTGATTGGGGAACCGACGACAGCGGGACCCCCATCTTGCATGTCGACATGGACAGTTTCTTCGCGGCAGTTGAAATTGCCGAAGACCCCACACTGGCCGGTAAACCACTCATTGTGGGAGGTAGAAGTCATCGCGGGGTCGTGACGTCCTCGACATATGACGTGCGCGCACTCGGCGTCCGGGCTGGAATGCCGATCCACCAGGCACGCAGCCTTGCGCCTATGGCACTGATCTTGCCGGGAAACCATGACCTCTATCGTGACTACTCCAAAGAGGTGATGCGGATCCTCTCCGCAATCACCCCCCTGATGGAACCGCTAAGCATTGACGAAGCATTCTTGGATGTTTCTGGTTCACGGCGCCGGTTGGGAGCCCCGCGAGGAATCGCCCAGCAGCTCAGAACCGAACTGCGAAACAAGCTGCGACTGCCCGCTTCTGTCGGTATCGGCAACTCCAAAACTGTCGCCAAAATAGCTTCGAGCCACGCGAAACCCGACGGGATACTTCTGGTTCCGGCCGCAATGACCGTCCCGTTCCTCCATTCGCTACCCGTGGGGGCGTTGCCCGGAGTGGGGGGAAGAACTTCTGCGGCCCTGGCGCGACGCGGAATAGACACCGTCGAACAGCTTGCCGCTACGGACCTCCCGACTCTGATCCGGTGGTTGGGCGAAGCGCAGGCCAGACATTTGAACCGAATCGCAAACGGTGAGGATCGACGTCCCGTCGGCAACAGCCAACCCGAGAAATCAGTGTCGACCGAGAGGACTTTTTCGGTGAACGTCACGTCTCGCCGAGAATTGGAAACGTACCTCCTTGAGGCCTCCCACGACTGCGGTCGGCGCTTGCGGGCGGAGGGGCTCGTCACCTGGACCGTACAAATCAAACTTCGCGACGCTAAGTTCCGCACGATCACACGGGCGCAAACCCTCGCGGCTCCCACCGATTTGGGAAGGGATATTGCGCGGGTTGCGCTTTTGCTGTGGAAGAAAGAGAAACTGCCGCCGGGCGGAATTCGTCTGGCCGGGGTTGGGGCGCAAAGTTTGGCGCCGCGGGATGGGGGAGTGCAGGTTACCCTGGAAGATGAGGGCGAACGGCCACGCGCGGCGGAGACAGCGATGGATGCGGTTGTGAAGAAATACGGGGCCGCGGCCATTACTCCCGCCACGCTGCTGGAAAACTCTGCGTCCCGAAATCCGCTCCCGAATAGGCGTAGCGATAAAAACCGCATAGAGTGAGTTGGTAGAAGCAACGAAGGGAGGCAGTCGTGGCACTTTCTGATTACGAGAAACAGGTGCTGGCCGAGATGGAAGCGCAGCTGAAGCAGGCTGACCCGTCTTTGGCGTCAGTGATGACCGGATCACTGCCCTCCACCAAACCAGAGGAGCCGGCCGGACGGCTTTCGCCGAGGCGCGTAGCTCTCGGCGCAATTCTTGCCATCATTGGGCTGGTTGTGGTTATCGCCGGAGTATCAACTGGATTTGGTATCTGGGCCGTGGTGTTAGGTGTTGTAGGTTTCTTCCTCATGGTCGGCGGCATTATGTTGGCGCTGCGTCCCGACCGCACAAAGCCGAGCATGAAACGGACACAAACTCCGAAAAATTCTGACGGTTCGTTCATGAGCCGTCAGCAAGAGAAGTGGGACGGTCGCCGCCAGCAGCGCTAAGGTCCCACACTGAAACCGCGAGGATACTCTCCTCGCGGTTTTTCTTTGCCTAAAAATGCCGAACCCGTGAAAAAGCTCTCCACCATGCAGATGCCCTCAAATTAGCCAAAAACTCCGTGTCTTGACTGCCTATTTCGGCTAATTTGCAATTTGGGGGGTCATTTTGGAGGAAAGTGGAGTATGGTGTAGTGCAAGGGATATTAATGGGCGCGTGGAGAGCTATCCGCGCACCTAACTGGCGGGGGAGGTAGGTGAACCACTATGTTCCTGGGAACTTATGAACCCAAGTTGGACGACAAGGGTCGCCTGATCCTCCCCGCCAAATTCCGGGAGCAACTCTCGGATGGCCTGGTCATTACTCGCGGGCAAGAACACTGTCTCTACCTTTTTCCAGCCGCCGAGTTTCAGACGATGTACGAAGAAATGCGGCGTGCTCCACTTACCTCCAAACAGGCACGCGACTA
>CAYFQJ010000110.1:3272-5226 GCA_964345205.1 uncultured Actinomyces sp.
CTATCTGCGCGTGATGCTCTCCGGTGCCGCTGACGAAAAACCGGATAAGCAGGGGCGCGTCACGATCCCTGCGGCTTTGCGCGGATACGCCAGTCTGGGTCGCAACTTGACGGTTATTGGCGTGGGGAGCCGGGCGGAAATTTGGGATTCTGCAGCGTGGCAACAGTATTTGGGCGAACAGGAGGGCGAGTTTGCTGCAACAGCAGAGGAAATCGTTCCCGATATGTTCTAAAAGTTCCTGGTTCGTGATCTCCCTCCGTCGTTCTGACTTCACTTCCCCGAAGGCAGAGCAACGGCTGGGGATCAGGAACCAAGAGCCGCACACGCCGAAAGGATAGGTATGAAACAGCTTCACGAACCGGTGTTATGTGACACCTGCGTTGAGCTGTTGGCACCCGCCCTCACAGCACCCGGTTCGATCATGATTGACGCCACCCTCGGATTGGGGGGTCACACTGAGGCCGTCCTTCAGGCTATTCCGACCGCAACGGTGATTGGGATTGACCGCGATCGCCAAGCACTGGAACTGGCGAAGCAGCGACTTCTACCCTTTGGGGATCGGTTTGTGTCCCATCACGGTACTTACGACGAGATCCGGGAAGTCGCGGAGAGGTTCGGGCACCAGGGTGGGGAATACAGCGGGAAAGTTGATGCGATCCTCGCCGATTTGGGAGTGTCATCAATGCAGCTCGATGATCCCGAGCGCGGGTTCGCGTATGCGCAGGACGGCCCCCTGGATATGCGAATGAACCAGGACGAAGGAATTAGTGCTGAGGAACTTATTGCAACTTCCTCGACCAGTGAACTGACCCGCATCCTCCGCCTCTACGGCGAGGAGCGGTTTGCTCCACGAATTGCTCAGGCCATCGTCCGTGCGCGAGATGCTGGAGAGTTAACCACCACGAACCAGTTGGCGGAACTGGTGCGAAATGCCATTCCCGCGACAGGCAAGCGGAAGGGCGGGAACCCAGCCAAACGAACGTTCCAGGCATTACGAATCGCTGTAAACGACGAGCTCACCATTTTGGAGCGAACCGTTCCGAAGGCCCTCGAGAGTTTGCGTTTGGGAGGGCGGCTTGTCGTCGAGTCCTACCAGTCACTTGAGGATCGATTGGTCAAAAATGTTTTCGCCAGTGGCCTGACAGATACAGCACCGCTGGACTTACCGGTAATCCCTGATGAGGATCGCCCTCGTTTGCGTGCCCTGACTCGGGGTGCGCTGCAAGCCAATGAAGAGGAAATCATCGCGAACCCACGCGCAAAATCGGTCCGTTTGCGGGCAGTCGAACTAATTTCACCCTGGAGCAAGAATGAACGCTAGATCTTCTGCCGCAGCCGCCACAGCGCCAGCAAATTCGCCTCGACTTCGTCCGGGATCCGCCGCACCGCAGTTACGGGTGATTGAGGGGACCATTCGAACGGGCCCGCCCTCGATCTTGCCGATCATCATTGCAGCTGCGCTACTGTTCCTGGCAGCTATTGTGGTGCCACTGGTTGTGAACACCAACATGGCTTCAATGGCATACGACATTCGAGATCAACGAATCTTGCTCGATGAGGAAAACGCTCGCCTCGAAACCCTGGGAGCGAATCTGCTGGAGGCTCAATCCACGCCGCCGCTGCGTGAGAAGGCGGCCGAAATTGGAATGGTTCCGGCCGGTCCCATCGGCATAATTTCTGTTGAAAAGGGAACCGTTGAAGGTGGTGTTCCCGCGAAATGAGCAGCCGCCGCAAAGTCGCAACGACAGAGGACGCACCTCCCGCGAATGCCAAGAAACGTTCCCGGATAGTTGGAATTGTCACGGGGATCGCCCTCGCCGTCTGTGCGGCTCAACTGTTTCTGATCCAAATCATTCAGGGACCGGCACTGGCGGAACAGGGGCAGCGGGTCAGCACGTCTGCATCTGCGATTAACGCGCCTCGTGGCAAGATCATCGACGCCAATGGTCGTACA
>CAYFQJ010000111.1:0-3235 GCA_964345205.1 uncultured Actinomyces sp.
GAAGCGATGGGACTGCGGCGCAGGTGGATGTGTTGCTCGTGCCCGCACTGGCTGCCAGCCGTGAGGGGGTTCGGGTTGGTAAAGGCGGCCGATGGTGCGACCGGGCGCTGATCGGCGTTACGGCCTTCAAAGTGGCGGTCTGTTTCCCCGACGAGGTCGTCCCGCACCTGCCGGAAGAACCTCATGATCAAAGGGTTGATGCGATCGTGACCGGGGCGGGGTGGACGTTCATCAACAGTCGCTGAAGTGGTTACTGTCCACAGGGGTGGTGGGGGCCCTGGGGGAGGACGAGGGGCGCTCGAGAAGATACTGCGTATGAATAAAAAACTTCACCACTGGTGGGCTCGTACGAAGATTTTCGCCCTCGGGGGGCTGGGTGTGGCCGTCCTCCTCACAGTCGCGTTCGCGCTGCGGGAGCCAACGCTCGCCGTCGCCACTGTTAGCCATCCCACATCTACGGGCGATTCGCTGGCTGAGGCCAAAATGCTGCGTGTTCCCGTCGATGCGGTTCCCGCCGGGGCGATCACCGATTTAAGGGAACTTGAAGAGGCGACGGCCTCGCGAAACCTCAGTGAAGGCGCGATCATAACCGACCTTGACATCGCCGGATCGCCGCAAACGCGACAGCTACAAACCGGGCAGGTCCTTTTGAACCTCAACGCTCCTAACAGTGTGGGAATTACCAATACCGACCACGTCGACATCTGGGGTGCCGACACAGAATGTTACGAATGTGAGCCCGTGCGGCTGGAAAGAAACGTGGAAGTGGCAAACGTGGCACGAATTAACGACACCGAGAGTTCAATATCGATTATCGTTGAGGAGAACCGGGCCGGGGCGCTCCTCGCCGCACAGCGCGGAGGGACACTGCAATTCGCCCTCAGGTCATCCATCCCCTAGAGAGGACCCGTAAATGTTGAAAGGTTTCAAAGAGTTCATTTCCCGCGGAAATGCCATTGACTTAGCCGTTGGTGTTGTCGTCGGTGCTGCCTTCGGTGAGGTAATCACGACACTGGTGGAGCAGATAATCAACCCACTCATCGGCGCCATCTTCGGGAAACCGGACTTCAGCGACGTGTGGAAATTCGAAATCGCGCTAGTTGGCGACCCCGCCGTCATTAGCATCGGGGCCCTAATCACCGCACTGATAAACTTCCTGATCGTGGCGTTTGCGCTCTACGTTTGCGTCATTGTGCCCCTCAATAAATTGGCGGCACGGCGCGCCGCGGGCGAAACCGAAACACCAGAAGAAATGTCACCAGAGGTTGAACTTCTCACCCAAATTCGTGACCAGCTGGCTACGAATGGGGAGGAACATTCTCCTGTAACCACTGATCGTTAGTTTCGAAGAACTGCGGTTCACTGCTGTCCCCCTTCGGGTCCAACCAGGAGGGGGACAAACCTTTCTTAAGGCGGTCCTCATCCACACTGCTCAACTTGACCACGCGGCGACGAGGTTTCTTCGTCATCGGTTCCGACGCACCACATTTCGCAACACAGCATCCGACTGGGAGCCCCGGCGAGGTAGCTGTAGTGCCTCACGTATCGCCACAATGGCGTCCTCGTCCGAAAGTTCCGTCTCCCCGGACAAAATCCACTGGGCGACCTCGTCCAGTTCATCGTCGCCATAGGCCGCTAACGGCAAACCACTCGCGATTGGAGGGCGCGCCACCGGGAACACCGGCTGAGGGAGCTCAGGAACCTCAGGTTCCGGGAGGCGAACCACTACCGGCTCTTGCTCCGGAGCGTTCTGCTCATCGACCGCGTCCAGGACCAGCTCGACGATCGCGTCGGCCTCACGGTTCGGGTCGATGAAAACCGCCATCGACAGCACCGTGCGGACCTTCCACCCCTGCTCCTCCAGCAGCGCCGGAATCTGGCGATCACGCACACGCAACGACGGTTCACTCAAATAGGCATCATCGTCGGTGAGGATCGCCACGAGAAGTTCACCGGGAACTTCTGGATGTCCGATGCCTAAGGGAACGCGCAATCCTCCAGGGACGCCCAGATTCGCAACGACATTCAAACCCTTCGCGTACAGGCGTTCTGCGAGGTCAACCAAAAGATTATCGGGGGCCAGCTCCAAAGTGGGCCAAGGCTCCGTCAGTTCAACCTGATCCCCCAAACGCAAAATGTCCAACAACAAGCGCGCGCCGGGCTGACGGACACGATCCTCATCGATCTCGTCCGGGTCTAGGACTGTCACCACAGTTAAGTCACGGCGGGCCGCGAGCAGGACATCCGTCAAGAGAGCTTCGCCGTCGGGGCGGGAGAACGGACCGAAGTCGTGGATCACGCGACCGTGGGGTGTTTTCGCGTAGCCGACCGCGAGGATCACGTCGTCGTGCCGGAAGTCACCGACGTCCTCGGCTGCCAAAACCGGCACCGAAGCATCGTCCAGGGCAACACGGATCCGATCGGCGTGGCGACGATTGAGGGCAACCACAGCGGCGTTCTCCCGTTCGCGCACCAGGCGGACGACCTCGGCGACCTCGCCCATTGACGACTCGATCGCGTGGACACCAGGAGCAGGCATTGCGGTTCCCTCGACCCGAATGACCTCGACGTGTCCCCGGCTGCGGCGACCCGGGATCGGAATCCCGCCCGCGTCCAAACCGTGGCGAGCCAGGAGGCGAACCACATCATCATTCACCTGGTAAATCTGCTCCTGCGCGACCACAGTCGGCAAAATGTCAGCGAAAACGCTCGGGCCAGTAGAGATCGAAACGACCTGATTACCGCGAGCCACCACCGGAATCAACTCGCCCAGAGGCAAATGGTCCACATCAACCAGAAGGACCACATCGACGTGGCGGCCCCACGGCACAACCTGCGGCACCAAAGTCGGAGAGGTCAAGACAATTGGCATCAGGCTCCAACTGATGGGCGCCGCCGAATAGTACGACGCCGCGGGCATCGGAGCATCATAAATCGCTGCGATCCGCTCAAACTCTTGCGAATGAGTCACCAGAGCCCGCTGACGGAACTCCATAACGCGATGCCGAACCATCGGGCCGAGGGACGAAATTTGGGCCTCCTCCAAAATCCGCACCTCCGACAGGGCATCCTGCAGAGTCGAGGGGTCGAAACCTCCCAGACGAGGATCGGAAGACAACATCAGCGACAAAGCCGTCGCCCACCATGCCAAATCCAGCTCCAAAGCCAACCGCTCGCCGCGCACCCCGCGCGCCCGCAGATCCTCTACCAGGGCTCCCAAGCCGAGCTGATCGAG
>CAYFQJ010000111.1:3245-5189 GCA_964345205.1 uncultured Actinomyces sp.
TTCCTTCAGTTTGTCGACAGCGAGCCGAAGGTCGCGCTGAAGCTGATCGAGCTGCTCCAGGAGGGCAATCCGTTCCGGTGCCTCTCGCGCCTCCTCCGGGTGCTGGACCAAAGCGTCCACCAGGCCGCCGAGCTCCTCCACTGGCAACTCGAACAGGTCGCCATATACCGGAGAGAGGAACGGGTTGAGGATATTGAGGGCCGCCTCCAACTGCGACGACACATCCAAAATCGACGCGAAATTATCTGGGATACGGGGCCACGAACCATCGCCACCGAAGTCGCGCCACTCACGCCGGCGCTCCTGCACCAACACCAACTGGTGGTGCAGATCGGCCACCTGCTGGCCAGGGAGCACCAAATCGTTAGCCTGACGCAGGAGGTCGCGTCGCTGCCGGCGAGACAGTCGGATGCCGCGGTCCCGGCGCCACTCTCTCCCAGCGGTGGCGACGACCATGTCGGCCGCGGAGGATTCGAAAACTTGTGGTTGGAAAATGTCCAAGGAGTCGCGCACTCCTTTAAGGAGTTGCAGCTCCCTTAACCAGGAGGACACAGTATCAGCCAGAGGCAAACCGGTCGAAACTGAAACGCCCAGCATATCGACCTCGGTGGCGTTCAAAACGCCGTCAGATAAAACGTGTAGAGCGCTCAGGACCTCAGTAACTTGATCCTCATGCGTCAGGGGAACGCCTGACCACCACCCCTGCTCCGGTTCGGGGCCAAACACACCCTTCATGTCGGCAGACTCGAGGAGGACCCGGGCGGCCTCGCCCTGATCCTCACCAAGCGCGGCCAACGACTCGGCAGAGAGGCGCACCTCCGTGCTCGGAGCCACCGGGAGAGACATCAGATCCGCGAGAACCTGGAGCGCATCGTAAGCCGAAACGCCCCACTCGGGGAAAACTTGGTGCAAACTTTCCGTGTACGAGGCGAGGGCGGCACGCGACCGACGCAGCCGAGTGCGGATGTCATCCAGAGTATCGATATCCAGAGGATCGGAAGCATCCTGGAGGGCGCTCCGGAGTGCATTCTGCACGGCAACAGCCGAATGTGCAGACTGCTGGACGTGGTTAGCAACCCCAACGACGCCCTCGGCATCCAGAATCTCGGCAATCTCGTCCTGGTCACCCCCGATGACTAAAACCTGTTTCCCCTGGGCAGCATGTTCCGCGGCGATACTTGCAGCCAAATGTGAGGGAGAACCCGAAACTCGAACGTGGAGGGAGTCGCTTCCCGTTGCAGCCTCGACCACATCAGCTAACTGCGGTGATTGCTCGCCGATCCCTTTTTCCTGCCAGGGGTCACGGTCATTGGGATTCGGCTCAGGTAACTCGACCGCGAGTTCATCACGCGCCGCCTGGTCCCCCGCCAAAGCACGAGCAACTGGCGACAAACTCAGCCACTGAGGAGCCCCCAGTTCACGCAGCAGAGCCGACGTTGGATGCGAAAAAATGCCGATGGTCAATCCGTCGCGGAGCGTCAAACTGGGGACGCCCTGGCCGACTTCACGCAACACCTGCAAAGCGGCGGCCGGGGAGAACCCGTGCTGCGTGCGCACCGCGTCAACAACGACCTGCGGATCCAGCTCAACTCCATAGCGACTCAGAACGTTCATCAAACGGTTCGAGATTTCAATACCCGGTTGGAGCGACAAAACAACGTCCCCGTCCTCGTCGACAGACAAGTCAATCGGACGTAAGAGGATCGGCGTGGTCCTTGTTTCCTCGCCGTCAAGCCACGTGGCCGTCCCAATCGCCAAATGAATCACGCCCGAACCGTGTGTTCGACGCAGATGATCCGTCTGCGCGATGACATCCAAAGCGGCGTCACGGGCCACCCGCAAATTATCGGGATCTCGCACCAAATTCGATAAGCGTGTCGGGTGCTCAGCGTAAAGTTGCGCCAAACCACCCGGATGAGACTGGCTCAAAACCAGACGTGTTAC
>CAYFQJ010000112.1:0-3576 GCA_964345205.1 uncultured Actinomyces sp.
CGGGACCCGGAGCATCTGGCGTGGTTGCTGAGCAAAATTGACCAGGAAGCTCCCGAGGGTACCCGGGTTGCCATCTACACCCAACTGGATGACGCGCGCGATAACACATACGGCCCGGTGACTGCCGAGGGCGCCCTCGACATGATTGACCGGAACTGGGAGCGGGGCCCCAACGGAAATATTTCTGCCATTGAACTTTACGGGGTCAAGTGGCGGCCGAAACAGCATCCGCACAACCGGCACATCAGGTTTGGGGACGCCCTCGCCTACAAATTGGATGAGGGTTTGGATCGCCTAGGTGCGCCACAGATAACTTACGGTTCGGGATTTAATTACACTTACATTTGGAAGAAAGAAGCTATTGCCAAGTTGCGGTACGACGAGGAACTGATCCGGAGCTCCCGGGAGGCGGATTTCGCAGAGTGGTCTTTTTAGCTCACGATTCGGACACCCATTTCAGGACTTAGGCCTTAACCGTATGGTTGCCGCATGATCCAATTTCGAATGTGGCCTTAGCTGACGCACAACATACCTGTGGATCAGTGCGTCTGATGGAGTCCGCTCTCGACGCACTATCGGCTCCGTCAGCACCCCTACATCTTGGAGCCGACATGACATGGTCATTTGAAACTGAACAAATTCACGCTGGTCAGACACCCGATTCGGATACCGGATCGCGTGCTTTACCGATTTACCAAACCACCGCGTTTGTTTTCGCCGACGCCGATCAGGCAGCAAACCGCTTCGCGCTGACCGAGTCGGGACCCATCTACACCAGAATCACCAACCCGACACAGGAAGCGGTGGAAAACCGACTGGCCGCCCTCGAAGGTGGCGTGGGTGCGCTGCTCTTGGCCTCCGGTCAAGCCGCAGTCTCGTACTCGATCCTCAACCTGGCTAGTGCCGGCGACCATATTGTTGCCAGCCCCAGCCTTTACGGTGGAACCTTCAACCTTTTCACCCACACTCTGCCTCGGTTCGGAATCGAAGTGTCCTTCGTTGAGGACCCCAATGACCCTGAATCTTGGCGGGCAGCTGCCAAACCCAATACGAAAGCCTTCTTCGGTGAGAGCCTCCCGAACCCCAAGGCGGACGTTTTGGACATCGAGTCGGTATCTAAAGTCGCCCACGAGGTCGGGGTCCCCCTTATTGTTGACAACACTGTGGCCACCCCGTACCTGCTACAGCCCTTGAAGTGGGGCGCCGATATTGTGGTCCACTCGGCCACGAAGTACCTGGGCGGCCACGGAACAGCTCTGGGCGGAGTCATCGTTGACGGTGGAACCTTCGACTTCAGTGCTGATCCTGAACGATTCCCCGACTTCAACACGCCCGACCCCTCCTATAACGGTCTGGTTTACTCACGCGATATTGGTGCAGCCGCATACATTATTAAGGCGCGAGTGCAACTGCTTCGTGACCTTGGCGCCGCGATTGCTCCCTTCAACGCGTTCCTCTTGGCTCAGGGGATTGAAACCCTGTCACTGCGGATGGATCGTCACGTCGAGAACGCGGTCAAGATCGCGCAGTTCCTTGAACAGCATCCGGATGTTTTGACGGTAACTTACGCCGGACTGCCATCAAGTCCCTACTTTGAACTGGGGAAGAAGTACGCTCCGAAAGGCACCAGTTCAATCGTTACCTTCGAGATCGACGGGGGTGTCGAGGCCGGACGTAATTTCGTCTCCGCGTTGAAACTGCATTCCAACGTGGCAAACATCGGTGATGTTCGTTCTCTCGTCGTCCACCCCGCATCGACAACGCACTCGCAGCTGACTGAAGAAGAACAGATTGCCGCCGGAGCAGCCCCCGGCCTGGTTCGTCTTTCCGTCGGGCTCGAGAACGTTGACGACATTATCGCTGACTTGGAAGCTGGCTTCGCCGCCGCGAAGGGAGAATAGTGGACGACTGTCCTTTGCCCCCCGCATCCGGCGCCTGGCGCGTTGGTGACCCGGTGGGGCGACGCAAGTTTTTTGAGTGTGGCCCATTAGCTCTCGAGGCGGGTGGCTACCTACCCGAAGCCACGATTGCATACGAAACATGGGGCACACTCAATGAAGCCGCCGATAACGCGGTGCTCGTACTGCACGCGTTAACGGGGGACAGTCACATCACTGGCGACAAAGAACCAGGACATTGCGCCGCGGGGTGGTGGACAGAACTGATCGGGCCCGGAGCTCCCATCGACACGGAAAAGTACTTCGTGGTGGCTCCCAATCTCTTAGGAGGTTGTCAAGGTTCCACCGGTCCATCTTCCACCGCCCCTTGGGGCAAAGAATGGGGGCCCGAATTCCCCTTCGTGACCATCCGGGACACAGTCATCGCCGAGGCCGCGATGGCTGACAGTCTCGGGGTTGATAAGTGGGCGATGGTAATTGGTGGTTCACTAGGGGGCATGCGCGCCCTCGAGTGGGGGATTGAGAACCCGCAACGCGTGGAACGGCTGGTCCCCATTGCCACCACCAGTAAAACCAGCGCTGACCAAATAGCTTGGGCACACACGCAGCTGGCAGCTATCCAACTGGATCCGGGTTTCGTGGGAGGTAACTACTACGATCTGCCCGACGGTGAAGGGCCCCACCGAGGGTTGAGCGTAGCCAGACAAATCGCTCAGACCACCTACCGCTCGGCCGCGGAACTGGAAACACGCTTTGGGCGGCACCCTCAAGATCAGGAAAATCCCTGGGAGGGGGGACGTTACGCCGTCCAGTCCTACCTGGAACACCAGGGAGATAAATTCGTCGAACGCTTCGATGCGAACTCGTATCGCGTCATCACTGAGGCTTTCATGGCGCATGACATCGGGCGAAACCGTGGGGGCATCAGCGCCGCCCTCAATCGGATCGAAGCCAAAACCATGGTTGTTGGCGTGGACTCAGATCGGCTTTGTTTACCGGCGGAAGCGCATCGGATTGCTGAGGGCGTGAAGGGCGACGTGAAAGTCGTCATGGTTCAGTCTCATAGCGGTCACGACGGTTTCCTCATCGAGTTTGACCAGTTGGGTCCACTCGTTCAAGAGTTCCTCGAAGACTGAGGAGCAGCAACGCTTCGGCAAGATAAAAAGTGGCGGTCTGAGTTCAGTTAAGACTCAAACCGCCACCTGTCACGCTGATTTAGGTTCGCTCGTAGATGGCAGCGATAGCGGCATCGAAGTCGTCGTTATTGATCCCGACAATGATGCTCAGTTCGGATGCGCCCTGCGTAATCATCCGGATGTTGACGCCACCTTTGGCGAGGGCGTCAAAGATGCGCGCCGCGACACCGGTGGTGTTAATCATTCCTCGGCCCACGATGGATACGAGGGCGATATCGTCGCTGACGCTAATTACGTCGGGGTTCAGGTAGATACGCAGCTCTTCGGTAACTTTCTTGAGCTTGAATCGAATCTCTTCGCTGCGAACGATCACCGACACCGAGTCGATTCCCGAGGGCATGTGGGCGATGGAGATGCCGTTGGTTTCAAAAATCGACACGAGCTTGCGGAAGAATCCGCGTTCATCGTCCATGAGGGTTTTGCCGATATTGATGACGGTGAAGTCACGTTGCCCGGCAATTCCAGTTACACCCGTGAATGAG
>CAYFQJ010000112.1:3586-5184 GCA_964345205.1 uncultured Actinomyces sp.
GTCGGTCCGCGGTCGTCAACAATCAGCGTGCCTTTGGCTGCTTGGTGGTTAGTGTTGCGGATGTGGATGGGGATGCCCTTGTCTCGCACGGGGAAGATAGCTTCTTCGTGGAGCACCGGAGCGCCCATATACGAAAGTTCGCGAAGTTCCTTGTAGGACACTTCGGCGATGGGAGTGGCGCCCTCGACGATGCCCGGGTCGGCCTTCAGGAACCCGGAAACATCCGTCCAGTTCTCGTAGAGGGCGGCGTTGACACCGTTCGCGACGATGGCGCCGGTGACGTCAGAGCCACCCCGTGAAAAGGTGAAGATTGTTCCGGAGGGGGAGGCCCCATAAAAGCCGGGAATGACTGCGTTTTCTACGTCAGCTAAACGCTCGGCGATGGCGGCCTCAGTGGCGGCCGAGTCCCAGGTGCCGCCCTCAGAGAAAACAATGACATCTGCGGCGTCGACGAAGTCGTAACCCAAATAGTCGGCGAGGAGGATACCGCTGAGGTACTCACCACGAGAGGCGACAAAGTCAGCCGAGGCGCCCTCGGCGATTTGCTCGTAAATTTCGTCAAGTATCGACTTGATGTCGACCTGCAGGCCCGAGTCGGAATGAATGCCGATGATCCGATCGCGGATGACCGCAAAGACTTCTGAGCAGCCAATATTGTGCTCTGCAAGCTGGTGGCACATGTAGAGGAGGTCGGTGACCTTGTGGTCCGATTTGTCGCGCTTGCCGGGTGCTGAGGGGACCACGAAACGACGTTCAGGTTTAGCCTCAACAATTTCTTTGACCTTGGCGAACTGGGTGGCATCCGCCAGGGAACTGCCACCGAATTTTGCGACGATAACGTCTGCCATTTGTGTTGCCTTCCGTTGTGCTGCGAGCAAAGTTGCTGTTGGTGGCGTTGCCGTGGGCCGTTGACAGGCTGGGCACGATTCCTTCACCGCGAACCAGTTTAGAGTTCGGGCGTCAACGGGGAGCAAGCTGTCCATCTGCTAGGCTCCGCAAAGAGTACATATTCAGAGGCGCAGTCTCGACAAGTAGCGTTATTGAGGTGGGAACTGTTGAAATTTCGCGAAAAGCACGGCTGCCGAAGGCGTCGAGGTGCCAACACTCGACGGCTGGGGATACGGCGAATAACCGGATCACTGTCGTTTGCGTAGCGAATGGAGCGCTGAAATAACTGTGAGTCAAGAGAACCTGTTTACTGGGAGCGGAATTGCGTTAGTCACGCCGTTTCGTGATGGAACTATCGATTGGGATGCGCTGGCTGCCCTGATCGAAGAACAAATTGCAGCTGGCACAGCCGCACTCATATCTTGTGGAACCACTGGCGAACCCGCCACGATGTCGGCCCAGGAACGTCGGGACGTAGTTTCTTTCACCATTGAGGCCGCTGCCGGAAGAGTGCCGGTCATTGCCGGTGCCGGTTCTAATAGCACCGCCCGCGCGGTGGAGGCGAGCAAAGAGATGCAGGGATTGGGCGCGGACGGCCTCCTGGTTGTCACCCCGTATTACAACCGTGCCACCCAGGACGGTTTACTTGCGCACTTCACCGCTGTGGCAGACGACGCGGAAGTCCCGGTCATTCTTTACAACGTCCCTGG
>CAYFQJ010000113.1:0-5173 GCA_964345205.1 uncultured Actinomyces sp.
GTATTCGGGGTCAACACCACTGCGGCAGACACAGCTTGATTCATCCCCGGAAACCAGGGTGACCTGACTGAAGCAAACAATTTTCCCGTCCCGCGGTCCCCCGTCAGCAACACCGATACGCCCGGCCCAGTTCTCGGGGCTCGAAAGCCAAGTTCGAACCTCACCCGTCGTGGTTCGGTAGGGAGGGTTATCGAAGTCCTCAATCCGTTCCAAGAGATGGTGAACGGCCCCAAGGTCCTCTGGGACCAGGGGGCGCCAAACGATTCGCCAATCGTTGATCCATTCACTGTTGTCGTATTGAGCCATTGTTTTTAGCTTACTTGATTCCTGCCACAGGGTCGGATGAACTGCTTGGAAGTCGCGAACTCTTCGGTTGTACCGCGGAAGAGTTCCAACTGCGATACTTCTGGTCGCCGAACCGTCCGCTAGGCATCGATCCGGTCGCGATCAATCTCAGCGGCACCCGCAACAATGAACTCCCGGCGCGGAGCCACCACTGAGCCCATCAGGAGTTCAAACACTTCTTCGGCCTCACGTAAGGCCTGCTCATCCGAAAGTGTCACCCTTCGCAGCGTGCGCGTTCTGGGATCCATTGTTGTGGCGGCCAGCTGTTCTGCATCCATTTCACCTAAACCTTTGTACCTTTGGATAGGTTCTTTATGTTTGCGTCCCGCGCGATCCAATCGCGCCAGCTGCTGGTGCAGTTCGGCTTCAGAATATGTGTAAATAATCTCCTTGGCGGCCCTCCCCCGACCGGGTACTTCGATCTGATGCAGTGGCGGTACTGCGGCGTAAACGCGACCGGCCTCCACCAGGGGACGCATGTACCGGAAGATCAAGGTTAGGAGCAGAGTGCGAATGTGGGCACCGTCCACATCAGCATCAGTCATGAGGATTACTTTGCCGTATCTGGCCTGGTCAAGGTCAAAGGTTCTTCCCGATCCGGCACCGATAACTTGAATTATATTCGCGCACTCAACATTGGACAGCATCTCTGCAGTCGAGGCCTTCTGGACGTTCAGGATTTTTCCGCGAATCGGGAAGAGTGCTTGGAACTCGCTTGAGCGCGCAGCTTTTGCGGTGCCGAGCGCCGAGTCACCCTCAACGATGAAAAGTTCTGAGGTCTCCACATCGTTGGTGCGACAGTCGGCCAGTTTCGACGGCAAAGTCGATGTCTCTAACGCGTTCTTGCGCCGCGAAATTTCCTTGTGCATTCGAGCGGCGACTCTTGATTTCATTTCGCCGACGATCTTTTCCAACACCAGTTGGGTTTCTTGTTTCTCGGCCCGCTTCGTCGAAGAGAATTTCTCTTCTAGCCAGTCCGAGATCACTTTCACCATGATGGGGCGCGCGGCCGCGGTCCCGAGGATCTCTTTCGTTTGCCCATCGAACTGTGGCTCGGCGATCCGGACCGTCACGATCGCGGTCAGTCCCGCAAGCACATCGTCTTTCTCGACGCGTCCATCCCGTGCGGTGACTTTCAGTCGACGCGACTGCTTTTCGACCTGTTTACGCATCGTCCGCAGCAGCCCCTGTTCGAACCCTTGCACATGCGTTCCGCCGCCGGGCGTCGCAATAATGTTCACGAAAGACTTGACGTTGGTGTCGTAACCGATCCCCCATCTGAGGGCGCATTCGACCTGGCAGGTGCGGGTCAGTTCGACAGGATGCAGGTGCCCATCGTCCCCGAGCTGCTGGACGGTCTCCTGGTATGTTCCTTCACCCACGATCTTCCACGTATCGCAAATCGCCCGGTCAGGAGCCAGGTAGTCAACGAAGTCAACCGCACCTCCGTCGTAACGGAAGATCTCTTCCTGGGGCTCATCCGTGCGGAGGTCGCGCACAGTGATTGTCAGTCCCGGAACGAGGAACGCGGTCTGCCGTGCCCGATCAGTTAGCCCTTCCCAGGAGAACGTTTCGGTTGACGGGAAAATTTGGAAGTCATGCCAGAACCGCACCCGTGAGCCGGTAACGCTCTTCTTAACTTTGCCCAGCACTTCGATCTCACGCGCGTCAACAAACGGTGTGAACGCAGCGTTGGGGTGGGGGGTATCTGAATCGGCAAAACTGCCGGGTTCTCCGCGTCTGAAAGACATGCCATAGGTTTTGCCGTCCCGGTCGACCTCGACGTCTAACCGGGCTGAGAGGGCGTTAACAACTGAGGCCCCCACTCCGTGCAGTCCCCCGGCGTTGCCGTACATTCCACCGCCGAATTTTCCGCCGGCGTGCAGTTTGGTGAAGACGACTTCGACTCCTGAAAGGTTCACACCCGGAACCTTGTCCACCGGAATACCGCGACCATTATCGCGTACCTCAACGGAATGGTCCGGATGCAGCGTCACTTCGATCGCGGTGCAGTGCCCTTCGAGAGCCTCATCGACGGCATTGTCGATAATTTCCCAAACACAGTGCAGGAGGCCGCGCCGGTCGGTTGAGCCGATATACATTCCCGGTCGTTTGCGAACAGCTTCGAGACCTTCAAGCACCTGTAGGTGCCGTGCCGAATATCCGTTGCCGTTGTTAGTCACCGTGTGTACCTCGATTCGTAATTGCTGCTGGCGTCGCCATCTTCTCACCTTTTGGCGGTGAGGGGTGAGGCCGCTCGGCGTGTTGTGCCTGTGGCGAAAGGATACGCTGAAGCCTGCACTCTGAGGCATTTTAGTGGTTCCATAGAGGCATGGAACAAACACAGACATTGCCTCGGGTTGAAGAGCAGCGCCGTGAACTCACAGCCGCTGACCGCTGCGATTCTTGTGGCGCGCAGGCTTGGGTGCGTGCCCTGATGGGAACTACAGAACTTCTCTTTTGTGCCCACCACGGTTCGCGTCACATCGACGCGCTTACACTTGCGGCCACCTACGTTCAAGATGACCGTGAAACACTTTGGGGAGAAGAGCGCTAATTCGCCCCAGTTTTGATACCTGTAACGGGTGAGGACTTTCAAGTCCTCACCCGTTTTATTTCTTACTCTAGGTAGTCGCGAAGGACCTGCGATCGCGATGGGTGCCGTAGTTTCGACATGGTTTTCGATTCGATCTGACGGATTCGTTCACGGGTAACACCGTAAACTTTCCCGATCTCGTCGAGTGTCTTCGGCTGGCCGTCTCCCAGTCCGAACCGCATTGAGACCACGCCGGCCTCGCGTTCCGAAAGTGTATCCAGCACCTGGTGCAGTTGTTCCTGGAGCAGCGTGAAGCTAACTGCATCTGCGGGAACTACCGCTTCAGAGTCTTCGATTAGGTCCCCAAATTCAGAGTCCCCGTCTTCACCCAGCGGGGTGTGCAGCGAAATCGGTTCACGTCCATACTTCTGAACTTCGACTACCTTCTCGGGAGTCATGTCCAGTTCAACACCAAGTTCTTCGGGTGTCGGTTCGCGCCCCAAATCCTGCATCATCTGTCGCTGAACGCGGGCCAGTTTGTTGATAACTTCAACCATATGTACGGGAATGCGGATGGTTCGAGCCTGGTCCGCCATAGCCCGCGTGATCGCCTGACGAATCCACCAGGTGGCGTACGTGGAGAACTTGTAGCCCTTCATGTAGTCGAACTTCTCGACCGCACGAATCAATCCGAGGTTGCCTTCCTGGATCAGGTCCAAGAATTGCATCCCCCTGCCGGTGTAGCGCTTCGCCAACGAGACAACTAGGCGCAGGTTCGCTTCAAGCAGGTGGTTCTTAGCGTTCAACCCGTCCGCGGCTAAAAGAGTCAGTTCACGTCGCTGTTTCGGCGCCAACGAATCCGCTTCTTCTTTGAGTTTGTGTTCGGCGTACAGCCCCGCTTCAATGCGTCGGGCCAAATCAACTTCTTCTTCGGCGTTGAGGAGCTGTACCTTACCGATTTGTTTCAGGTAGTCCTTTACCGGGTCGGCTGTAGCACCGGCAACGGTAACCCGCTGCACCGGCTCATCCGCATCATCAGAGTCGGAGACGATGAAGCCTTGCCGTTTCTTGACCTCTTCAACTTTGATGTCCGGATCAGGTTTAGGCTTTTCTTCCTTTTCCTCTTCCTCTTCATCGCCGTCATCCTTGAGGTCCTCTTCAAGGTCCTTCTCAACGTCTACTTCTTCTTCGTCGATGTCTTCGAGGCTTACGTCCTCGTCAACGTCTTCTACCTCGTCGACTAGAGAGTCCTCAACCAAAATCTCTTCGGACTCAGTCTTCTTGGTGGACGCAGATTTCTTTGCAGCTGCGGTCTTCTTCGCCGGTGCGGCTTTCTTAGCCGCAGCCGTCTTCTTGGTTGCCGCGGCCTTCTTCGCAGGCGTTTCCTTCTTGGCTGCTGCTGCCGACTTCGCGGGAGCAGCCTTCTTAGCCGCTACGGATTTCGTGTCCGCGGCCGCCTTCTTAGCCGGAGCAGTCTTCTTCGCAGGCGCCGCCTTGATCGCAGCAGTTTTCTTTGCTGTGGTCTTTTTCGCTGCGGCGGTCTTAGTGGCCGGAGCCTTCTTCGCGGCAGATTCCGCCGTGCCAGTCTTCTTAGACTTAGCCTTAGTGGCGGTAGTTTTCTTTGCCGAGGGCTTCTTTACTTCTGCCGCGGGCGTTTCATTTACTGCTTTTGATGCAGACACTCGGAGCCTTTCTGGTTGCTGCTCTGGGATGCTTCCTGCCATCGGCTAATTTGTGACCGACACAGTATCTGCCTTAATTATAGTAGCAGCTCCCCACGCCCGCTGGCTAAGCTTCTGGCCTCAACCAACAAATAGCTATGCTGGTCAGATGACAAAGTCTCTTACGCTTCCCCAAATGTGGACAACAACCGTCGAAACCGTGTCTGAAGTCACGTCCTCGCAAATCGAGGTGTTCCTCAAAGCCTTCGCGCCGAACTCGGCAACACTAGCACCCGAGTGGGCCAGTTTACTGGAACGGTCGGTGGCAGGCGGAAAGCGTCTGAGAGCCATGGCGGCCATTGTCGGTGCCGCCACAACGCGAGACGCGCAAAACGGTCCCGACCTCCTGAAAGAAACCTCCCAGGGCGACGTCCTCCAGTTGGCAGCAGCCTTAGAATTTTATCAGGCAAGCGCTCTCGTTCACGATGACGTCATCGACCGTTCTGATTATCGGCGAGGACTCCCCTCAACTCACAAGTCCCTCACACAAACCCACCAGAAACACGGTTGGATCGACTCCCCGGAACATTTCGGCACCTCGGGGGCTATTTTGGCCGGTGCTGATGAAGCG
>CAYFQJ010000114.1:0-5134 GCA_964345205.1 uncultured Actinomyces sp.
GGGACGGATGACCGACGAGCTCGGCGCTGTCGGCCTCGGTGCGGTCATCTTGGCTCTGGTGCAGTCGATTTTTGCTCCCAACGCCCCATTTTGGGCCCTGAGCTGGGTGTCCGGCGCTGGTTTCACCGGCGTGGGCGGCCAACTCATCACCCCGCAGTCCCCGGCCGAAGTCGAAGTTCCGTTGCCAATTTGGGCGCTGGTGCCCACTGAGCCGAGCACCCTGCACTGGCCGCCGCTGCTCATCGCGCTGGGCGTGGCAGTGGGGATCGTCACCTGCTGGGTTTGGCGCGAAATGAAATGGTCGCAAGCCACCGCCCAATCCGCACTCGCCGGCGCTTTCCTCCTCGGCGCGGTTGCTGTGGCAACAGCCGTCAGCCGTGGCGGTTTGGGTGTTGACCGACTGGCGAATCTGGGCCCAACCGTGTGGGCAACGGTCGGCGCGGTCGCTCTGCTTATGCTGCTGCCGCTGCTCGCGATCGTGATTGGTTTCAACCCGAGCGGCCTGCGCTGGCTGTGGCAACGGCTGAGCGAGACCGCTCGCAAGTTGCAACTGTGGTGGGGCGTGAACCCCGGTGTTCCGCGCCGTGTCTTCGCGCAGCGTTGGGGTTTGGCCGGTCCCGAGCGTGCTGCCGCACCAAAAGATGACGCACCGCCAAAAGTGCAGGTCCCGGTGGACGCTGTCGCCAAGCCGGTCACTCCCAGGGAACTTCCCCGCACCGTGCGCCCCTCAGCGGTTCCGATGCGAGGTACGGTAGAGACAATTAACGAGGGCGCCCCCGCTACGGATATTCCGCTACGCACCGCGCCACCGGCTTTTCCGCGAGTTGATCGGCGGGGAGCCGAAGGGGAAGGACGCGAAGGTGACTAGTCGACGTGAAGCCGTCTTCACGGCCACCGGTTCACTAATTTTCGGCCTGAGCACCGCGATTCTGGCCGCTGCGGGAGCGGCTGGGAGCCTGTTTTTCCTGCTCACCGACCACCCCTACCGCGCGGTCATCCTCCTGGCGGCCGTCTGCATCCTCCTGGGCCTCGCCCGAGTTTTAGGCCCACCCCAACCCTGGTTCGCCTCACGCCACCGATGGCTCGACGTGGTCGCATACGTGTCCGTGGGTTCCGCCCTCATTTTCCTCGCACCGTGGGTGGCGGCAACTGCCGTTTGACCCCGGAAGGCGCGGACTTCGAGGGCGTCGAGTGTGTTCGGGACGTCCTCGTTTCAGACTATCGGCCGAGGACGTTGCCAACTGTTGCTGATATGCCGGGCGGCCTGCACAATCGCCTCCTGGGCGGCCGGTGCGGTGAGCAGCGCATTGTGCCCCACAACGGGAACCGTCTGATGTAGCGAGCCGCGGATCAGTCCGACGCGTGGAACGTTCTGATCCCACTGCGCCTCAATGGTGATTAGTTTGTGGTTGAGGCGGGTATCTTCGGTGAGGATGTCGATCTGCTCGGTTCCGGGGCGTAAATCAAACATTCGCAGTCCCGGCAGTGCCAACCGCGCGAGGGGAGCGCCCCGAAACGGGGAAGCCACGGCGATGACACCCCAGAGCGAATCGGGTGCGAGTTGCAGCGCCTTTTGCGCGACCAAACCGCCTTTGGAATGCCCAACGACGATTGGGGACGTGTCACCGATCGCCTCCAGGAGCCTTTGCGCCAAGGCGTCGAGGTCCCCGAACTGTCCATCAAGCTCGGGAACAAAGTTGATGTCGTAACCGACCTCGGCCAGGGAGAGTCCCCACGACCAGAGGGCCTGCCACTTTTCCCAAACTCCGGGAAGCAAAAATACCGGCTCGGCACCCGGATTGCGCAGCTCTTCGAGCGTTTCGCTGTGCGGACGCCACCGCTGCCCCCACCCGGTTCGCCAGTCTCTCAGCGCAACCCGAAACTGCCGCGACCTCGCTCGGTCACTCTCGCGCACAGTCTTCCCCCTCACGCAGTGGTTGCTTCGGCGCTTTCGTCAGTCTCGTCGTCCATCTGCTTCGCCCACGCGGCGATGTCCTGGAGCCAAACTTTTTTACTCGTCGGTGAAGCCAGCGACGCCCTGACACTTCCGGCCGCCAAATCGGCGAGCTCCGCCGTGGCGAAACCGTGGCTGGTTTCCGCCAGCTGGTACTGGTCGAGCAGCCGGGAGTGGAATAGCAGTGGGTCATCCGCACCGAGGGCGATTGTCGCGCCAGCGTCAACGAGCCGACGCAGCGGGACTTCCTCGGCGGACTCATAGACCCCCAAACTAATATTCGAGGTCGGACACAGCTCGAAGGCGATCTCGGCGTCAACCAGGCGGTTCAGCAGGTCGGAATCTTCGGTGGCTCGAACCCCGTGACCCAGACGCGTCGGGTTCAGCTTCCTCACGACCTCGTGGACAGACTGCGGCCCCAAAAGCTCCCCGCCGTGGGGGACCGAGGCCAGTCCGGCGTCGGCTGCGATCCGGAACGCCTGTGCGAACTGTGAAGTGTCACCCATGCGTTCGTCGTTGGAGAGACCGAAACCGATGACTTCGCCAGGGCCTTCACCGGCGTAACGCGCCGCCAGGCGCGCCAGGGTGCGGGCATCAAGCGGGTGGCGGATCCGCGAGGCCGCGACAACTATCCCCACGTCCACCCCCGTGTCAGCCGAGGCAAGTCGAGCTTCGTCAAGGATGATTTCCAAGGCGGGAGTTATCCCCCCAACGTGCGGCGCATAACTGGTCGGGTCGACCTGCATCTCGAGGCGGACCGACCCTTCACGTGCGTCATCTTCGGCGGCCTCGCGCACTATGCGGCGCATGACTGTCTCATTGGTGACGAGGGCGCGCGCGGAATCGTAGGACCTCTGGAAGCGGAACCACCCGCGCGAGTTGGCGGGAACTTTCAGCGGATCCTCATCCAGCAGTTGCGCCGGGAGTCGCGTGCCCCGTTCGGCAGCCAGTTCCCGCAAGGTTTCCGGACGCATCGCTCCCGTGAAATGCAGGTGCAGGTGTGCCTTCGGCAAAGATGCCAGGCTGGCAGCGGAAACTACCATATCCAGTTGGTTATCTGTGAGGCGATAGCGGCATTACCCGGCTCGTTGAGGACCTCGTGGTAGGCACCCTCGACCGGACGCAATTCCACTAACCCTTCGGGAGCGGAAGAAGCGAACTCTTCGCTGCCTTCCAATGACGCCAGTCCGTCCTCAGTTCCGTGCAGAATCAGAGTGGGAACAGTGAGGGAACCAGCATTTTCGATGACGCGCCGTCCCTGAACCACCATTGAGGAGCCCGTCAGCAGCGGCACCCGCCCGTGGTAAACCAGCGGGTCCTGACGGTAGTCGTCAATAACTTTCTGGTCGTGCGAGAGCAGACTGTCATCCAATTTCACCGATTTGAGGCCGGTGATCCACGTGCCGAATCTTTGCCCGAGCCGCGCCACCCAGAGGGGGATGCGGGGAAGTGGGGTCAGTGCGGGTCCGGTGACGACCGTCTTCTGCAGGTGGGTGGGGTCGAGGATTGTCGAGGCCAGGGTGACGAGGCCGCCCATCGAGTGCCCAAAAAGTATCACCTGGGGTGTGCGTTTGTGGGCATCGAGTGCTTTGCGAGCCAAGAGGTGCTGCCGGATCAGCTTGCCGACGTTCGCGGTTGCGCGCCGTCCGCCCTCGTTCCCGTGTCCGGCAAAAGTGAAGGTCCACACGTCGATTTGTTGCAGGTTCAAATATTCGATGAACCTGGCGTATCTGCCCGGATGTTCCCCGAAGCCGTGCGCGAGGAGGACTGTGGCGCGAGGTTGCCCATCGGTGAGGGACGATTTGAGTTCCATGAGTCCAGTATTCCACAAGGGCATTTTCTCGACCCGGCAGCAGTCGGGGGGGCACTCTTCGTGGGGCGGGGGAGGCCACCGGGTGCAAAAAAAGGTTAGGCCCCGCCATCTTGGAGACAGCGGGGCCATTTTGGACAACGTGGTCGAGTTTCCGTATCGCGGTGGCGACGCGAAGGGCGAATTTAGCTCAGCAGTTCCTTGAGTCGAGCGATGCCGGCGCGCAGATCTTCTTCACCCAGCGCATAGGAGAAACGCAGATATCCGGGTGCGCCGAAGGCCTCACCGGGGACGACAGCGACTTCCGCCTGGTCGAGGAAAAGTTCCGCCAGTTCAGCTGACGTTTCGACTTTCTGACCCCGAATTGTTGTTCCCAGCAGGTTCTGCACCCGCGGGAAGG
Source organism: uncultured Actinomyces sp. (assembly GCA_964345205.1). GTDB lineage: Bacteria > Actinomycetota > Actinomycetes > Actinomycetales > Actinomycetaceae > Scrofimicrobium. The sequence continues at coordinate 4,165 of CAYFQJ010000114.1, forward strand.
CGTAGAAAGCACCCTCGGGGGTGGGAACTTCAAAACCGGGGAGCTCACGAAGCAGCCCAACGATCAGTTTGCGACGAGAATCAAAGGCGGCGCGCATCTGGTCCACTGTGTCCTGCGGACCTGTCAGAGCCTCAAGCGCGGCCTTTTGCGCAATATTATTCACATTCGAGGTGGCATGCGACTGGAAGGAAACGGCCGCCTTGATGACATCAGAGGGGCCGACCATCCAACCGACGCGCCATCCGGTCATCGCATAGGTTTTAGCAACGCCGTTCAGAATGACTGTCTGGTTAGCGATCTCGGGTGCCACTTCGACGATGGAGGGCGCATCGAGGTTGTCGTAGACCAGGTTGTCGTAAATCTCGTCGCTGATAATCCAGATGCCGTGCTCCAGAGCCCAGTCGGCAATGGCACGGACCTCATCGCGGCTGTAAACAGCTCCGGTTGGGTTCGACGGGGAGCAGTGGATGAGGGCGATGGTGCGGTCTGTGCGTGCGGCCTCAAGCTGTTCGACAGTGACCTTGTAGCCCTGCTCTAAACTTGCTTCCACCGGCACGGTGACGCCACCAGCAAGCTGGATGGTTTCGGGGTATGTGGTCCAGTAGGGCGCGGGCAACAGGACTTCATCACCCGGGTTGATGAGGGCGGCGCAGGCCTGGAATACGGCCTGCTTCCCGCCGTTGGTTACCAGAACCTGCGACGGGTCAGTTGGCTTATCGCCCCAGTTGCCGATCCCGGCGCTAATTGCTTCGCGCAGCGGGAGCAGCCCGGGGGTGGGGCTGTAGCGGTAGGAAGATGGATCTTCCGTGGCGACAATGGCAGCCTGCACAATATTGGCAGGGGTTGGAAAGTCCGGTTCCCCGGCGGCATAGCCGATTACGGGGCGGCCGGCGGCTTTCATCGCCTTCGCTTTAGCGTCAACAGCTAAAGTCGCAGACGGTGCAATGGCAGCAAGGCGTTCAGAAACGCG
>CAYFQJ010000115.1:0-5098 GCA_964345205.1 uncultured Actinomyces sp.
GACACTGTTTCACCTGGCTGACGGCGGAAGGTGTTCGGGGTGAAGATGGACAACCGTTGGGGCTGTACAATTTACCCGCTGAAGACCCCCGAGTTTATGAGCTGCTTTGCGCCGGGGAAACAGTTGGGCTGTTTCAAGTTGAGTCCAGAGCTCAAATGAGTACGTTGCCGCGACTCAAACCCCGCGAATTTTATGATCTGGTGATCGCGGTGGCTCTCATCAGACCCGGACCTATCCAGGGGCAGGCCGTCAACCCCTACTTGAAGCGACGCAATGGGCAAGAAGAGGTAACGTGCCACCCACTCTTGGAACCAGTTTTGAAGAAAACTCTTGGGGTCCCCATCTTCCAGGAACAGTTAATGAAGATCGCGGTGGTCGGTGCGGGGTTCACGCCTTCCGAGGCAGATAACCTGCGTAAAATCTTGGGTTCTAAACACCACGAGGATGAACTGCAACGGCTCAAACCTGAATTGGAACGGGGAATGGAAGCTCGAGGTTTGCCTCCTGAAACACGAAATGAGATTGTGGCGGCACTGAAGGGATTCGCAGAATTCGGGTTCCCCGAGTCCCACTCTTTTTCGTTCGCCTACTTGGTGTACGCCTCAGCTTGGTTGAAAGTTCATCACCCGGAACACCTCTACGCAGCACTGCTTGCAAGCCAGCCGATGGGATTCTACACGCCCGCTTCGCTCCTGGCAGATGCGCGACGCAATAACGTGCAAGTTGCCGGTCCCTCTGTCATTTATTCCCAAGTCAAAGCTCACCCTGAAAAAGTTGAACCCACCAGATCGCAGGCAGCCGTGAATACAGCGAAGCCACCTTTGGTTGATGCCCAGGAGCAGCTGCAGGTTCGGATGGGACTGCAAGACATTAAGGGAATGTCTGAGGAAACAGCCGTACGGATCGTGGCTCGGCGCGAAGGAAAAGGGTGGGGGAGTTTAGCTGACTTCGCTAATCGGACCGGCGTTACTGTTAGTGAATTAGAGTTACTGGCCGAAGCGGGAGCTTTCGACGATCTGGGGGTTACCCGGCGGGAAGCGCTTTGGTACGCCGGACAGTTGGCTTCACCGCACGGGTGGCAACCGTATTTGCCGGGAACGTCCGCGCAGAGCGATCCGCCTGATCTGCCTGCCATGACTGGGGTAGAGAAAATTCGGGCGGACTATTCGAGTATGGGGTTGAGCCCTAAGATCCATCCGCTCTCTTTTCGGCGAGCTCAATTGGATAGTCGAGGGGTCACTCGAAGTCACTTGCTGCTTGGGATCCCAAGTGGAACCGTCATTGAAGTGGCAGGTGTGGTCACCCATCGACAACGGCCTGGAACCGCCAAAGGAATAACTTTCCTGTCTTTGGAAGATGAGTACGGTCTGGTTAACGTGGTGTGCACGTCGGGGTTTTGGAAACGTTACGTTCAAGTGGCGATGACAGCTGATGCTCTGATCATTAAGGGACGCCTGGAACACCGGGACGGGGCGGCTTCAGTTCGGGCGCAGAAAATGGAGACTCTTCACCTACCGGTGCAAGGAAGGTCGAGGAACTTTCATTAGATAACGTCCGTGCGGGGTGGACGCCGCCAGAATCGTTGGCAGCGTCCACCGAAGGGCCCGACGATAAATCAGGACGAGTCTACGACGCGTCCGCAGCAGGAGCACTTGTCAGAGCGGGGGCTTCCTTAGTTTTCTTCGAAAACGGCCAGAGTCTTGCGAGGATCCCCCGCTTCGTTCCTTCTGGATACTTCTGTGGCGGCATACTTCCCGGCAGGGGACCTTCTATAGGAGGGTCCTTGTGGTAGAGGGCTGTGAAAACAGCCCAGGTAACGCCCATGAGTGGCACGACAAGGATCGCGCCGAGCAGGCCGCCGACCAATGTTCCGGTGACCACGCCGATACCAATGACCAGAGGACTGAGAGAAACTTGGTGTCCCATAATGAGCGGCTGGAGGACGTGGCCTTCCAGTTGGCCGATCAAAGCGATGCCAATGCCGACCGCAACTGCCTTCCAGATACCGTCAACAGCCAGGGCGACCACCATGGCAACCAACATTGCTGCCGGGGCTCCGATCAGGGGGATGAACGCGCCGAGGGACACCAAAACACCTAGTGCGGGCGCGAGCGGAATAGCCAGGATCTCCAATAATATCCAGGCTAGGGCACCGTCGATTAGTGCGATCAGTACGGTTCCGCGTGCGTAACCAGAGAAACTGTTCCAACCGGCCTGCGCCGCTCGGTTCGTGTTGGCTCTCCAGTCGGTCGGCAACATGTTCAGGAACCAGCGCCACATATTTGCGCCGGAAGCCAAGAAGAAGATAGTAACAAAAATAGCTAGGGCGATGACGGTAAAGACGATGCCGATCGCCCCCGCGTTCGAAGCGATCTTGCCTACCAGGGTTTTCCAGTTGTCGGTGGCGTACTTTTCGGCCCGCTGAATTAAGTCTTGGATGTAGGCAAAAACATCGTCTGCCGTCATGGTGGTTTTGAACGGGGTTTTGTTGAGGAAGTCGATAATTTTGTCGACGCCGTCGATGACTTGCTGCGTTAGTTTGGACCACTGTCCTGCCACTGAAGCCACGACGAAGGTGAGCAACCCGGAGAAGAAGAGAGCTAAGCCGACCAGGGCGAGGATGACGGCCATCCACCGTTTCATGTATTTTGATGCCCAGTTAACAAAGGGGTTGAGCAAGGCGGTAAGAATGAACGCGACGAAAATTGCAACGACGACGTAGGTGACTTGTAAGAGAGCCGTGATGATACCGATGGCGATGATTCCGATGCCGATCAAATACCACGAGGAGCGCCCCATTTTGACAAGCCAGGGTGCAACCATCGTGTCTGAGTTGGTCGGCTGATCTTGGCGTCGACGCCGTGTGGCAGACCGCGGTGCCGGAGTGTTTGTGGTGTCCCGAACCATCTGTCCACGCAGCTTGGCTTGAGATGTTGGCGGAACATACGGGGCTCCGTGCCGGCGCTCGGCCTTCTTTGTTGCAGTGTCTAATTGGGTTGCGTCATTGGAGTTGCTAGCCATGTTTCCCCCTAAACCTACTGTGGGTTAGTTTGCGTTTTCAGTGGGATCCGACCTCACGAACTGGCCCGAGAGCTTTCTACTCGCCAGTATATGGTGACCGAGAAGGATCAGCGCGTTCAAAAGCAGAAGTTTCAGAGCTTGACAAAAATCGCTAGACTCTAAGTGGTAGTCCAGTGCTCTTGTCTGCTGGCGCGTGAAAATGGTGTCAGGCTGCGAAGGTACATACATAAAGAGTCAAAGAACCGGTGTGAAAATGCAGAGGTGGGGTAACTGTGGGAAGTGATAGCCCCCTGAACAGTATTGGTGAACCGGATAATCGCCGTTCACAAGCATGGCGTGTCTTCTTTGAGGCCACCACTCGGCTGCAGGGCGTTCTAGAGACGCGACTCAAGAAGGACACGGGCGTCACCCTGGCTGATTACAATATTCTGTTGACACTTTATGAATCCCCTGACGGCCAACTCCGGATGGGAGAGCTCGCCGACAGGGTGGTTTTTTCGCCGTCACGGCTCACATATTTGGCGTCACGCTTGGAAAAAAGCGGCGCCCTTGAAAAATCGCCTTCAGATTTAGACGGACGCGGTTTCATCGCCCGGTTGACACCAGCGGGTCGTGAACTCACCGAAAAGGTAACGGCCATCCACCAGGAAGCAGTCCGCGAACTGCTGCTCGACGGGATGACCGACGCGGACATCGACAGTATCGTCGAAGCGTTTGAACGCGCCGATGATCCGCCGAGGGCGTCACGGTAGGTTCAGTTGGGACCGGATCACAGAGACCATTAGGTCGGTCCCCTTAATTTCTGCTGTCTGCTCGGCCCCAACAAGTCGCGTATTGCCGTCTTCGTCGAGTAGTTGAGCGCCCCCGCGGTTCGGCCCCAAAGGAATCACGACCCACTCTTTAGTTGACTGGTAAGTGTCCTCGGGAGAGCCGCCGTCTATTTGGTTGGCGATATTCGCAATCACTATGCGTGCTTGGCGACGGGCGGCATCGGCTCGCTTCGACTCTTCAATGTCGGTGATGTCTCCGACGGCGTAGACGTGGTTGTGGCCGTCAACTTGGAGGTACTGATTGACCTTGATGGTGCCGTCCAAGTTGAGGAGATTGGCGTATTCGGTGCCGGCCAAGAACCCGGTCGCCGGTTGCGAGCCGTAGCATTGGAACCAAATATCGGCCTCAATTGAAGTCCCGTCCTCGGTTTCGACCTGGAAACGTCCCAGCTCTCCGGCAGGACTGTGCGGCTGGTAGGCCAGCTTAGAGCCCGCATGGATCGTGATCCCGAGTTCTTCCACCTGAGAGGACACCACGTCGCGCAGCTCCTTGGTGTAGCCGGCGGAGGAGAGGATCTCTGTCTCTTTTTCAACAATCTGGATATCTAGATCGGGGAAGGATGACACCAGCTCACCGGCAAACTCTAAACCGACGGTTCCGCCGCCAACGAGAAGCACAGACTTTGCTGATTGGAGGTTATCGTGTAACTGCTCGATCCGAGCTTTTGCTACCGAGTTGTGGCTACTGACATGTTTAGCGGGGAAAGGGTAACTGGAGCCCGTCGCGATCACGACGTAGTCGGCCTCAATTGGTTCCTGCCCGTAAATATGAACAGTTGTGCCTTCAATTTTGCTGACAGTTCCCTGGATGACCTCGCCGCGGTCCAACAGGTAGGAGTAAGGCATGAAGATGGTGTTTCCCCACACGTCGTCAACGGCGGCGCGCAAAGCTGCAGCGTGGTGCACGAACTGATCTTTTTGTTCGACCAGAATTACGTCCGCCACGGGATCTAAGCCTTTCGCGACCGTGATCCCACCGTAACCTCCGCCAACAACCACAACTCGTGCCACACTTTTTCCTTCCGTTGACAATTCTCGGCTAAGTTTACGCTGTTGCTGACAGGAAGTCTTGGGACTGTGGCCCGGGCGTCCAAAGTCCCGGAGCGCTGCGCCGAAATGCGCGGCCCACAGAAGATAAAAAACGTTGTTAGCGGCTCCGGTAAAATCCACAGCAGCTAACAACGTTTACAAACGTGCGCGGAGGGGGACTTGAACCCCCACCCTCTAATACGAGGACTAGCACCTCA
>CAYFQJ010000116.1:0-5058 GCA_964345205.1 uncultured Actinomyces sp.
AATCGCGATGGCGCAAAAATGGGGGACCGTTGTCGGCGTCGACGAGGTTGGACGTGGTGCCCTCGCCGGGCCCGTCGGTGTGGGAATGGTGGCGGTCACCGCACAGATGGGCCCCCAACCCGAGGACCTAACTGACTCGAAATTATTGACACCACGGCGGCGAACCGAACTTGTCGCACCCATCAAAGAGTGGGCACTTGCGGCGGCAGTGGGGGAGGCCAGCGCCGCTGAGATAGACGAAATTGGTCTCACCGCCGCCCTCCGACTTGCCGGGTGGCGCGCCCTCGAAGAAGTGAACCGGCAGCTAAACCGGAGCCAAGCAGAACCTGTAGGGGCGGTCCTTTTGGACGGCGTGCAGGACTGGTTTACCCCGCCGGAACCAACACTTTGGGATACCGTCCCGTCGGAAGAAAGAGCCAAGTATCCCGTCGTTACGAGGGTTAAGGCGGATATTGAATGCTCGGCGGTTGCGGCCGCCTCGATCCTGGCTAAAGTGCACCGGGACACTTTCATGGAGCAATTGTCCGACCCCGGGTACGATTGGACCCGCAACAAAGGATACGGTTCCCCCACCCACCTTGAAGCCCTAGCAACAATGGGAGCCAGTGACTGGCATCGGAAGTCGTGGAAACTCCCGAAGCATCACGGTGGACGGTAGAAAGGCGAAGCCAACTTGCGTAATGAGGACGTTGAAAACTACGAAAACTCGCGTGAACTCGAACTGTTCCGCGAGTACCGCGACGTCGTCGGCCTGTTCAACTATGTGGTGGAAACAGAACGGCGTTTCTATCTGTGCAACTCGGTCGATATTCAAGCACGTCGCGCCGGAGCTGACGTTTTCTTCGAAATCACCATGGCAGACGCCTGGGTCTGGGACATTTACCGCCCCACACGTTTCGTCAAGTCGGTCCGCGTCGTGTCTTTCAAAGATGTCAACGTTGAAGAGCTCTCCAAGCCCGATTTGGATATCCCCAGGGGCTAACTTCGGAGCTGTCCACACCCCTGAGTTTTGAGGGGCCTGACGTGCGGACACGCCCGCCACACTGGGGGGCATGCAAAACTCCCTAACCGAACTTCATCAGCCCCCTGATTTCAGTTCCGACGATACCCTTGGGGTGCGCGGCGAAAAGTTGGCGGCTACATATTTACAATCCCGCGGTCTGCAAGTACTGGAACGAAACTGGCGCCACGAAACAGTCGGAGAGGTCGACCTAATCTGCCGGCAGGGTACGACCACTGTTTTCGTTGAAGTAAAGACCCGGCGTGAACATGCGCATGTGAACGCCAGCGAAACCATCAGCCCACGAAAACTCGGGCGCCTCAAAGTGCTTTCCCAAATCTGGTTGTCTCAACAGGATCAGTGGCACGACTACCGCATCGACCTGTTTGGTGTCACCGTAAAAGATGAGGTCGCCAGCATTGTTTGGCACCGAGGCATCGACCGATGACCGCCCAGGCCACCGGAATGCTCCTGCAAGGACTCAACGCCAAACCGGTCACCGTTGAGGCACACCTGGGGTCGGGACTGGTTGGGACCACCATTGTGGGACTGGCAGACACCGCGGTTCGCGAATCGATTCAACGTCTCCGCGCCGCACTCTCAAGCTCCAAAATTCCTGCCCTCAAGCGGCGACTCACCATCAACCTGTTCCCCGGCTCTGTTCCCAAGAATGGCACTGGCCTCGACCTTCCCATTGCCGTTGCCGTCCTCATCGCCCGTGGCTATTTGATGCCCGAAGTGACAAAAGACACCGTTTTTGCTGCCGAACTCGGCCTCGATGGAAGCGTCCGCCCACTCACCGAAATACCGGCGCTGATCAGGGCAGCAGCGCAGGCCGGATTCAAACGACTCGTTGTGGCTGCCAACAGCGCAGTGTGGCACATCGACACCAGCGTCGAAGTCATTGGGATCAGCAGTCTCCAAGAACTGCTCGAAGTCTTCGGCAAAGACAGCGTTGCCCCCAGCTGGCAGTTCCTCGAGCGGCCCCAATTAGAGCCAAGTGCCCCCGAGGTCACGGATCGGAACTTGCCCGGGGAACCCGATGAGGAACCCGACCGCGATACCGACCTTTCCCAACTGCGAGGTCAGCCCGAAATGCGCGAACTGCTGCTCTTGGCCGCCAGCGGTGGGCATCATTTGTTCCTCCACGGGGAACCGGGGATGGGGAAAACTCTGGCAGCAGAACAAATGGTGACTATTCTTCCCGACCTCAATCCGCAGCAGGCCCTTGAAATTCTGGCGTTGAGGTCGCTCACTGGTGAAGACGTGCCCGAAAATACGCGGCGTCCGCCAATGCAAATTCTGGGTCCGACGGCGACTCGGACTGCTCTTCTCGGAGGCGGAGGGAAAAACATCCGGCCCGGAGCGCTCTCTTTGGCTCACGGGGGCGTCCTCGTCATCAATGAGGTTCCTGATGTGGCTCCCCAAGTCATTGAGTCGCTCCGGGAACCCCTTGAGCGTCAAGAGGTGATTATTCGCCGGGCAGCCGCTTCGATGACTTACCCGGCTCACTGCCAACTGGTCTTGACTGCGAATCCGTGTCCCTGCGGACTTGTGACCACGGGGTGTCGATGCACGCCGACCCAGAAGCGGCGCTATCAGCAGCGCCTCTCCGCGCCTTTGATGGACCGGATTGACCTGCACTACCAGGTGCACCGTCCCCACCGCGCCCATATTGCCACCGACCAAACCCTGACGTCTGCTGATGCGCGGGAGCAGGTGCGCCAAGCTCGGCAACGCGCCGCTGGGCGCTGGGAAAAGTGGGGATATCGCACGAATACGGAAGTTCCCGGGTCGCTCCTGCGTGAATTTGGGGGACTCCCAAAACACGTGTGGATGCTCCTCACCAAGGGCGTCGACGAAAGTTGGCTCACCATGCGTGGTGCGGACAGTATTTTGCGGTTGGCGTGGACCATCGCTGATCTGGGGCTAAGAGCTCAGCCCACGGATGAGGACGTGGCTCGAGCAATCCAGTTACGCCGCCAGGACCGCTGGGGTTCGAACTACGCCCACTAATTAAGTCTCCCGATCCCGAGAAGTATCGACCGAAACTGCTGGAGAAGAACCAAAATGACCCGCCCTATTGACTACGAATCGCCCGTTGAAGTTGGCGCCACCTGGACCGGAGTGGTCGAGCCAGGTGATCCTGCGGCCGGATATTTACGGGCCGCGCTCGGATCAGTGGCTGCCCTGCGGTGGATTTACGCGCCCGATGCCACCGACCCGCGTCATCTGGAAGGTGGCGACCAACTGCCCACTAACGTTCCCTGGAAGGAGTGTCATGCTCGGTGGAATTTGCGTGCCAACACTTTCGACTTGAAAAGTGCCTTAGGGACTTTGGAGCGACTCGGCGGGTACGTCCTCGTGCCCACGGACCCGCGCTGGCCCGTCCAGTTGGAGGACCTCGCACCGACGGCGCCGGCAGCACTGTGGGTCACTGGTGATGGCGACGCAAAAAACCTGGGTGAGACTTCAGTTGCTCTCGTCGGAGCCCGCGCCTGCACCGCCTACGGGCGGCGCCTCACCGAGCAGCTTTCCTACGAGCTGGCCGAAAGGCAGATCGCAGTCATCTCCGGAGGCGCCTACGGAATTGATGCTGCCGCCCACCACGGAGCTATCGCAGCTGCCGGGCCGAGCCAACAGAGGCTCAGTACCGTCGCAGTTCTTTGTGGAGGACTGGGCAACCCCTATCCGTCTGGCAACAGGGAACTCTTTAACCAGATCCGCCACAGTGGCCTCCTCATCAGCGAAGTCCCTCCGCACTGGCGGCCGGCCCGTTGGAGATTCCTTGAACGCAATCGGATCATCGCGGCGCTCGCGGACATGACGGTAGTGGTGGAGGCGGGAGTGAGGTCGGGAGCTGCGGCGACCGCGGGACGGGCAGCTGATCTGGGACGTGACGTGGGGGCCGCGCCGGGGCCGGTAACCTCGGCTGTCAGCGCCGGTTGCCACCGGCTCATCCAACAGGGAGCACAGCTGGTCACCAGTGTTGACGACATCCTTTTGTCTTTAGGTCAATTGGGGACAGCAACGACGGCTCTCGGGGATGGCCAGGATCATGAACGTTCCGGCCCGTCACTGAACCCAATGCTGCAATTGGTATTTGACGCGCTCCCCAAAGCTCAATCGGCCCCGACCGAATCGGTGGCGCGAGTTGCCGGTCTGTCAACGGGTGAGGCGGGCAGCTCACTTTTGGAACTTCAGCTACGCGGTCTAGTGACAGTAGGAGAGGGGCGCTGGTCCCGAGCAGATTCGTGAGAAGAGGAAATTCGCTGTTGTCTTGCACAAGGGCCGGCACAGTGGAGATACTTGTTAAGGAGTGCCGAAAGGGCCGAAGAGGAAGGCGAGGTCAATAACATCTCTGGGAAAGATCTTTCCGTCGGGGAACTGCTCGACCTTTGGGTGACCTATTTGGGGCCGCGACAAGGCTTCAGTGAATCGACGGTGCGCGCCTACGTGGCGGATGTGAGGGGCCTCTTCCAGTTCATCGAAGTTGATTCGGATTCGGCGCTGCCCGACTTGGAACGGGCTTTCACGGGACGCCGGACATCGTCGTGGCTAGCGCAGCGTGTTGAGCAGGGTCTGAGCCGATCCACCATCGCCCGCAACAGTGCCGCGGTTCGCAATTTTGCGCAGTGGTGCCACTCAAACAAGTATTTGCCGCAGGACCCAACAGAGCTTTTGGAGACCGCACCGGTCGAAAGCCGCTTGCCGAAGGTCCTCACCTCCGAGCGGGTCGACAGGTTACTGGAACGGGCTCGGCAGGAAGCTACCGAATCACTCATGCGGGTCGAACACTCCGCGGTAAACCCCGATGGTGAAAGTAGAGCGGCCCCGTGGCAGGATCCTTTTACATCAGTGCGTGACTGGGCTGCCTTAGAAATGCTGTACGGCGCCGGACTGCGAGTGGCGGAACTGTGTGGCCTTGATGTAGCCGACGTCGACCTCGCCCAGAACCAGGTGCGAATCATGGGTAAAGGCAGCAAAGAGAGGCTCGTCCCCTTTGGGCTCCCCGCAGCGGGTGCCCTGAATGAATGGCTACAGTTGCGCGGGGGGAC
>CAYFQJ010000117.1:0-4989 GCA_964345205.1 uncultured Actinomyces sp.
CGGTAGCTCGCCGGGCTCATAACCCGGAGGTCGTAGGTTCAAATCCTGCCCCCGCTACGAGATAGGCCCTCTGGTCAGGACAAGAGTTCGAACCGGAGGGCCTCAGTTTTTTAGGCCTCGGGTTTTTAAGTCCCGACTGGCCCTGCCCTCAGCCGCGCTTCGCCTCGGAAACAATAGCCTTCACTGCGTCAGCTGGAATCCGGTCGATCCGTTCGACGCTGCCACCCGACGCCAGGAACTGCCCGCCAAGCGCTTTGACCCACAACAGTTCAATTGCGATGACGGCAATATTCCTGTCAGCATCAACAGTCTCGGCCAGTTCAATCATGTCCTCTTCGGAGATCAAGCCGGGGAGGTGAAGGTCTGCGGCGATGAAGTCCTCCAAATTGGGGATATCCGCCAGTTCTGTCAGCGACAGGACATCATCGCCGACGTTTTGCCCCACTACGAGGTCGAGGACGCGGATGACCCCCGAGCGCGCCAGCTCATCCAATGTGGCGAAGACCTTCGGGTCTGGATACTCACCTTCAAAAGCGACTGAGTACACTTCAACCGGTCCGTATTCGAGTGCCGTCATTTTCTGCTCCCCTCAGCTGTGCCCCCGATTGGGACTGACTAGTGCCACTCTACCGCCCCGTGTGGGCTTGGCGCTGTCGCCAGTAGCCATAAAACCCAAGTCGAATGTTCCACTGGTCACGGCGGGTGAACAGTGGTAGCTTCTCTATACGCCGTCGAAGCCGAATCTGGTGGCTTTGCGGCAAGTGATTCTGGCTCTACCTGCTCTGCAACTCTATAAGGAATGGTGTAAAGATGAGTATCGAAATATCTCAGTCCCAGCCGCTGTATGGCGCCTCTTTCGGGCAAGCGGTCAGTCGCTACTTCAGCAAATACGCCACATTTTCCGGTCGCGCTTCGCGATCAGAGTTCTGGTGGGCGGTACTGTTGATTAATGGTGTCATGACCATCCTCCTGGGGCTACTCGTGGTCACCCTCGCCGGAATGCCTACGATTGTTGATGGCAATCTCAATCTCGTGTTTACGAGCCTCAGCTGGGTTTGGTTTTCTCTGGCTGTCGTGTGGTGGCTGTTTAACTTGATCCCCACTTTGGCGCTCTACTCTCGCCGCCTCCACGACGCGAACCTGTCTGCCTGGTGGCTGCTCCTTTGTCTGGTGCCTTTTGTTTCCTCCACGATCTTCATCCTGGTCATCGGCCTACTTCCCCAGAACCCACTCGGGGCACGTTACGACGTCTCCCCGTAGGTGCCTCGCCGCGCCAATCCGTGTGATCTGCGTTACCCTTCTGCTACAGGGTTTCTAGATTTTCGACTGGCCTCAACCGGGGGTCGTCGATGAACCGCGTGGCAGGGAGGAATGCGGGATGTACTACTCGAGTGGTAACTACGAAGCTTTCGCGAGGCCGAAAAAGCCGGACAATATTGAGCAAAAGGAAGCGTGGATTGTCGGCGGGGGACTGGCCGGGATGGCGGCCGCTGCGTTCCTGATTCGTGACGCCCAAATGGAGGGTTCGCGGATCAAAATTCTCGAGGCCTCGAAAGTTGATGGGGGCGCCCTCGACGGCGCCGGAAACGAGATCACCGGGTGGCTCTTGCGCGGTGGTCGCGAGATGGAGAACCACTTCGAGTGTCTGTGGGACCTCTACCGTTCGGTTCCTTCATTGGAGGTCGACGGCTCGGTCCTCGACGAGTTTTATTGGCTCAATAAAGAGGACCCTAACTTTTCCTATAACCGCACCACCACCAGGCAGGGCAAGCCCGGCGGTATCGACCCGAATTTCACGCTGGGCAAGCGCGGGCAAAAAGACCTCATGAAGCTGGTGCTCGCGCTCCACGAGGATCTTTATGACAAACGCATCGATGAAGTCATGTCCAAACGGTTCTTCAAATCGAACTTCTGGCTGTATTGGCGCACCATGTTCGCTTTCGAAGAGTGGCATTCAGCCTTGGAGCTGAAACTCTACGTCCAACGTTTCATCCACCACATCGCCGGCCTCGACGACTTCTCGGCCCTAACTTTCACGCGCTACAACCAGTACGAATCGCTGGTCTTGCCGCTGAAGAAATGGCTCCAAAGTGAAGGTGTGGTGTTCCAGAACGACACCAAAGTTCTCGACGTCCGTTTCGACATCACCGAGCACCGCAAGCAGGCCGAGCAGATCGTTTGGATCCGTTCCGGTCGGCGTGAAACCATCGACCTCACCGAAAACGACCTGATTTTTGTGACGAACGGGTCCCTCGTCGAGAACAGTCGTTGGGGAGATCACCACACCGCACCCGCTTTCGATCCGGAGATTCGCGAGGGCGGAAGTTGGGCGCTGTGGCGCAACATCGCCGCGCAAGACCCCAGTTTCGGCAACCCCGATAATTTCTGCACGACCCCTGAAGAAACGTACTGGGAATCGGCCACCGTGACCGTCAAAGACCCGCGGATTCGGAGATATATCGAGAAAATCACCGAACGTGAAACTAATACGGGACGCACAGTCACCGGTGGAATCGTCACCATCAAAGACTCGAACTGGCTGATGTCGTGGACCGTCAATCGCCAGGGGCAGTTCAAGAACCAGCCGGCTGACCAGACGGTAGTTTGGCTTTACGGCCTTTTTGGTGACCCGAAAGGTAACTACGTTAAGAAGCCCATGCGCGAATGCACCGGCGAGGAAATAACTAAGGAATGGTTGTGGCACCTGGGCGTTCCCGAAAAGGAAATTGCGGAGCTCGCTCAAGAAAAAAATGTCATCACTCGTCCGGCGATGATGCCCTTCATCACCGCGTTCTTCATGCCTCGGAACGGAACCGACCGGCCGCAGGTGGTGCCAAAAGACGTAACTAACTTCGCCTTCATCGGTCAGTTTGCCGAATCGACCCGCGACACCATCTTTACCACGGAGTACTCGGTGAGGACTGCGATGGAAGCGGTCTATCAACTCGCCGGAGTGGACCGCGGTGTGCCCGAAGTTTTCGGGTCCATTTATGACGTGCGGCAACTGATCAAGTCGGCCCATTACCTGATGGATCGTAAGCCGGTGCGCCTTCCCCGCGTCATCGCGAAAGCTGTTGAGGGGAACGAGGCAGGTCGACTGCTGGCTCAGTACGGTTTGATCCCCAAGGTGGGCGAGGTTCCAGAGCCCAGTGGCGCGGTATCCCCGGAAGGCCCCTAGACGCACTCGCTGTAGAAACCGTTGGGCCTCCCTTCTTAATCAAAAGGGAGGCCCAAATGCCGGCTGAATGTTACCAGCCACGCTCGGCAAGGCGGTGCGGTGCGGGGAGGTCAGCGACGTTGATTCCGACCATCGCTTCACCCAGGCCGCGGGAAACCTCGGCAATCAAATGGGGGTTCTCATAATTCTTGGTCGCTTGAACGATCGCTTTGGCGCGCTGTTCAGGGTTTCCTGATTTGAAGATTCCGGACCCGACAAAAACTCCGTCCGCGCCCACGGCAGCGTCAGCTCCCGCTGCAGTTGCCCCGCGTCCTCGATCCTTAATCAGGAGCAGATTGACCGGTCTGTAAAACGGGCCCGCTTCGCGATCCCCGCTTTCATCATCGCTGTTAGTGCAGCAGGTGTTTTACTACTAGCCCTGATCTTCGGCGCCTTCGCCGCTGAACGCAGCGATCACCGAGATGACCATCGTGGCTCAGAGGTGATCGAGCGGGTCGACATTGTTGAAGAGAACGGTGTTGGCGGCCGCGGCAGTGGTCGCGGTGGACGCATCTTTGAATTTGAACTCGAAGACGGCGAAGTAGCAGGTTACGGAGAAGTACACGAGCCAGTCGAGAGTCGGAAGAGCGATCGCCATCGTCACGATATCGACGACGAGGAAGTAGGTACTGAAGTCGATATTTTGTCCGATGACGAGTAAACCCGAAGAAGTAAACCCAATATCGTTCCCTAAGTCCGCGGCATAGTTCGCTGGGCGGTGGGAGGCACTCCCCAATATTGTGCCGAAGTAACCCAAGCCAAGGGGGGAACCATTCAACTGGTTCCCCCTTATTTTGTTTGCTAAACGACTCAACACTGTTTCGGATTTTTGCAGTAGGGGCAGGTCGTGCGGATGCACTGCTAGCCTGATTGCATACAATTTGGCAGTGCCGCCCACGCGGATGCGGGCCAGACTTTAAGGGAGAGGGACCCCATGGCAACTCCAGAGACTTCGAAGGTAGATCGACCAGTCGCGATAGTTACCGGCGCTGCGGGTGGTGTCGGCTTTGCCACCGTCGAACTGCTCTCTAAAACCCATCAGGTGATTGGTCTAGCGCGCTCTGACGAAGGATTGGCCCGCATTGCTTCTGTTCCGGGTGCAGTTGCCGAGCGGCTTGATCTGCTCGACGCGCTCGCGGTCTCTGCCTGGGGTGAGGAAGCTTCCGCCAGGTTCGGGACCGTTGATGCCCTGGTTCACACGGCGGCAATTTCGGTCAATCAATCACTCGAAGAAACTGACGTGCAGCAGTGGCAGGACATGATGACAACAAATATCGTTGCCCCCGCCGTCCTCACTCGGGCGCTCCTTCCGGCGCTGCGAGCGGTTCAGGGAACAGTGGTTTTCATCAACTCCGGTGCCGGACAAAGAGCCGTGCGAAACCATGCGGCCTACGTTGCCTCCAAACATGCTCTCACCGGTTTTGCCGACACTCTGCGCCTTGATGAGACTCAAATTCGAGTTTCCACCGTCTTCCCCGGGCCGATCAATACGCCAATGCTGGAAAAATTACGAGCCGGTAGTGGACTTCCTATTGTCGAGGGCGAGTACGTCGAGCCGGAGACGGTCGCGGAAGCCATTGGCTGGGCAGTTTACGCGGTCCCCGAAGTGCAGATTTCGAATATTGACGTTCGCCCCCGGCATGAACCAACGCCGCGGACGTAACCGTAAAAAACAGGTATCAGTCCTGCTAGTTCGGTAACTTAACAACATATGCCCGCCATGTGAACATGGTCGTTTTGGATGCGATATGGGTATAAAGTCATACATAGGT
>CAYFQJ010000118.1:0-4988 GCA_964345205.1 uncultured Actinomyces sp.
ATTGCCGTACGGGTCCGAGGTCGGCCGCAACAACAGGTCAGCCAGCCGAGTTTCAACGTTCTCGGAGACCACGTGTTCCCATCGGCAAGCCTCATCATGTGCTTCCGCCCACGGCAGGCCAATCACATCGACGAGGAGTCGCTCGATCAGGCGGTGTTTACGGATCACGTCCACCGCGATTTGACGCCCCGCAGGGGTCAGCACCAGTCGGCGGTCATGGTCGACGAAAACCAGGTCGTCCCGCTCCATGCGGGCTATCGTTTGGGAAACGGTGGGGCCGGAATGTCCCAGCCGCTCCACGATGCGCGCCCGCAGCGGCGTTACCCCGTCCTCTTCCATTTCGTAAATGGTTTTCAGGTACATTTCGGTGGTGTCGATCAGATCGATGCTGGCCACAGCCCCTCCAAAGTTGGTGCGTAGGCCTATCTTAGTTGGAAGTTCACAAATTGGCGGAATCAGCACCGCGGCTTTGAGCTGAGATAGCCTGAACTTCATGTTTGCTAACCAGGATCTCCCCGAGCAGCTCCGTCCGGCCGATGGTCGGTTTGGCGCTGGACCGTCGCTCATTCGCCGCCCCCAAATTGACGTTCTGGCCTCGTCCTCAATCTGGGGCACCAGCCATCGGCAACCGCCGGTGATAAACCTGGTGAAGTCAATCCAAGAGGGCCTCACCCAACTGTTTTCATTACCTGAAGGTTACGAAATAGTCTTAGGTAACGGCGGCGCCACAGCTTTCTGGGCGATGGCGTCAATCTCGCTGATCCGCAGCCGCGCCCATTTCGCATCATTTGGCGAGTTCGGTTCGAAGTTTGCCGCGGACGCTGCGTCCTCGCCCTGGATCGAAACTTCAGTAGTCGAGGGCGCTCCGGGGACACTGTCGCGTTTGGAGCCTGTCGCCGGTGTCGACACCTACGCCTACCCGCACAACGAAACGTCGACAGGTGTGTGCTCGGATATCTATCGGGTCGAGGGCGAGGACGTCTTGACGCTTGTCGATGCCACTTCGGTGGCCGGCGCCGCCGAGGTCGATCTGACGGCCACCGATGCCTACTATTTTTCACCGCAGAAGGCGTTCGGTTCCGAGGGCGGACTCTGGGTCGCGATTCTGTCCCCGGCGGCGATCGCTCGGGGCGCCGAGTTGAACTCTCGCGATGACCGCCCCCAGTTCGGTTTCTTGAATCTGACGTCGGCGGTAGCGGCTTCGCGCAAGGGGCAGACGGTCAACACTCCCGCGATCGGAACGCTGCTGCTTCTGGATGAGCAGATCCGCTGGATGCTGCAGTTGGGCGGTTTGGCGGCCGTGGCCCAGAAGTCACTTCGGGGCGCAACTCTGGTGCGCGAATGGGCGCAGTCACGCGACTTCACGGAGCTTTTTGTGACCGAACCTCAGTGGAGGTCGCCGGTGATCACCACCGTGGACCTGGATCCATCCATCCCGGTGGCGGAACTCTGCGCGGCTTTGCGCCGAGCCGGAATTGTCGATGTGGAAGGCTATCGCGGTTTAGGACGTAACCAGTTGCGGATCGCGTCATTCCCATCAGTGGACGAGGACGATATCGCGGCACTCCTGGCCAGCATCGACTACCTGGTCTAGTTGTCCCCGCCCAGCTCTTCCTCTTCGAGCTGCTGGTCGAGCGCGGCGCGGTCGGCGGGCCCGATGGTCCGGACACGGCGGGCACCACGGTCAATGCTGAGGCGCACGTTCCAGCTGAGCATCGCCCACAGTCCGATCGCGACGGCGACAATGAAACTGGCAATTGCCCCCGCGCCGAGCGACCAGCGAGCCCCAAATTGCTCGCCGATCCAACCGATGATGGGTGCACCCATCGGGGTTGAACCGAGGAAAATCATCATGTAGATCGACATGACTCGCCCTCGCAAATGCGGTGGGGTACTGATTTGCACGGCAGCATTGGCCGCGGTGATCATCGTCAGCGAACTGAGCCCCGTGGGGATGGTGAGCACTGCAAACCAGGTGTACGTCGGGGCCAGGGCCAGCGCGCCCTCACAAATAGCGAAGGCTGCGGCGGCTCCCACGATGAGGCGCAGGCGAGGCTGGGTGCGGCGCGCGGCGAGGAGCGCTCCCGCGAGGGAACCAATCGCCATGATCGAGCCGAGAATCCCGTACTGCCCCGCGCCCTTATGGAACTCCTCTGTGGCCATCAGGGCCGAAGTCATTTGGAAGTTCAGCCCGAACGCAGAAACAACTCCCATGATGATGAGGATCGCGATGATGTCGGACCGATGCCGGATGTATTCGATGCCCTGCCGGATTTGGCCCTTTTCCCGTTTACGAGGGCGCGGGACTCGCAGCTGATCGACGCGCATGAGGGCGAGTGCCGTCACCGGCCCCAGGAAGAAGAAACCGTTGACGAGGAAAACTGGCCCGATCCCAACCCATTCGATGATGAGGCCGGAAACGGCGGGGCCAACCAGCCGGGCGGTGTTAAACGCCGCCGAGTTGAGGCCGACCGCATTGGGGAGGTTCTCGACGGGTACCAGTTCAGAAACGAAAGCCTGCCGGGCCGGCGAATCAAACGCTTGGACGATGCCGCCGCTGAAAGCCAGAAGGTAAACCATCCACAGTTGGGCCGTCCCGGTGACTACAAGGACCCCGAGGATTGCTGCTAGAACCCCCATTAGGGACTGGGTGATTTGGAGGAGGTGACGCCTGTTGACTCGGTCGGCCAGGGCACCGGCCCACGGCGACAACAGCAGCAGGGGAAGGAACTGGAGGGCGGTGACGATCCCAACTTGGAGGCCGTCGTTATTCGTGAGCTCCTGCAGCACCAACCAGTCTTGCGCCACTCGCTGCATCCACGTCCCCGTGGACGCCACCATGGTTCCTGTCAACCACAACCGGTAGTTGTAGTACTGCAATGACTGGAAGGTTCTTGACACGAGTTCTGGGCGCTCCATCCTGGAAGTTGATCTTAACTATTCTACGCGTGCCCACCCGCTCAAGCCATGGCTGTTACCTCACTACAAAAAAGGCCGGGGTCCCCAACTGGGGTTCCCCGGCCTTTGATCTGAATCAGATCCCGAGCCACTGCTGGATCGGGTTCATCGCAAAGTAGATCACGAACAGAATCGAGACTATCCACATCAGCCAGTGCACCCTGGTGGCGCGACCGCGAGCAACCTGCACCACAACGTAGGTGATGAAGCCGACGCCGATACCCGCCGAAATCGAGTAGGCGAAAGGCATCATGATGATCGTGAGGAACGCTGGCAGTGCCATGTCGACACGGCGCCAGTCAATTTCGCTCACCTGTGTCATCATCAGGAATCCAACGAAGACGAGGGCGGTTGAGGCCGCTTCGGCCGGCACAATCGTCATCAGTGGAGCGAGGAACAGGGCAGCTAGGAACAGGCCGCCGGTCACCACTGAGGCGAGTCCGGTGCGCGCACCGTCCCCCACACCAGCTGTGGATTCGACGTAGGCGGTGTTGGAGGAGACTCCACCAAGACCACCGGCAATGGCGCCGAGCGAGTCGATAACCAGGATCGCTCCGGAATGTGGCGGTGTTCCTTCTTCGTCAAGCAGGTTCCCCTCGGAGCCAACGGCAACCATTGTGCCCATGGTGTCGAAGAAGTCAGCGAGCATCAGCGAGAAGATCAGCAGGATAACCGAGAGGATCCCGAGTTTCTCGAAGGCACCGAAGAAGTCGATTTGTCCGATGGTGCCGAAGTTGGGGGTGCTAACAACTGATTCCGTAATTTCCGGAACAGTTCCGAACCAGCCCGTTGGGGTTTCTTCGGAGGCAACGGGAACCTTGGCGATTGCCTGGACAACGAAGGCCAGGACGGTCGCGCCGACGATCCCGATGAGGATAGCGCCCTTTACCTTGCGGACGTAAAGGATGACGATGAGCATCAAACCGATGATGAAGATCAGCGCCGGCCATCCCTGCAGGTTGCCGCCGATGCCCAGTTCAACGGGGGTTCCGGCTCCGCCACGAATAATTCCAGCGTTGGCCAGACCCACGAAAGCGATGAAGAGGCCGATACCCACTGAAATTGCACTCTTCAGCTGAGGTGGGACCGCGCGGAAGACTGCGGCACGGAAACCGGTGACGACCAGCAGGAGGATGAGGACGCCCTCCCAGAAGATCAGCCCCATGGCTTCCTGGTAGGTAAGTCCCGCTCCTCCGACAAGGGAGAACGCGACCATGGCGTTGAGGCCCATTCCCGCGGCCATCGCCATGGGGAAGTTTGCAAATAGGCCCATCGAGATGGTGAGGACGGCCGCAACCAGAGCGGTGCCCGCGGCGATTGCGGCGGTGGTGATGCCGCTGTCGCCGACAGCAGAACCTAAAATGCTGGGGTTGACAACCAGAATGTACGCCATCGCGAAGAAGGTGACGACACCACCACGCACTTCGCGACCGACAGTTGAGCCTCGTTGAGAGATTTGAAAGAAACGGTCCAGGAAACTTTTAGACGCGGGGGACGTGGGCCGCGCCGATTTGTCAGTGGTCTTCACATAACAAAGTATGCTGATCTGTGCGCGAAAAAGTGTGAAGTGTTCACGCCCAGTTGACAGTGACCTAATTCTGCTAAACTGCCGGGTTAACTAACTCTCTTCGTCTCCCGTGAGGCTGCCCCGAACAATGTCAAAGGCAAAGTCATCGAGTTTCGGGGGCACAATCGGGAACTGGGGCGTCGTCGCGTCTCATCGGTTTCGGAGTGCGACCCACAAGCATGGTCGAGGCTCACAACTTTGCCGTCATCCGGTGACCACTCATTTGCGCAGATCCCAAAGACCCGCCCCAAAGAGCCGGGCATCTTCAACAAAAACCCGCATGTTGAGCAGGTTTGGCTTGGTTTTGCGCCGATTGTTGGCCCCTGCTCGGAGGCGTACCAGCGTTCGGCGGCCTGATCGATTCCCTCAGATGAGAGCACCCGGGCGCGCCCTAAACCCATCTCGGGAAGCTCAACCTGGTCGGAAGTTTCCTCGTCGGTATCTTCAAAACCGGCCATGAGAC
>CAYFQJ010000119.1:0-4929 GCA_964345205.1 uncultured Actinomyces sp.
TCGGCGACCACTCCGAGGTCGTGGGTAATCATGATGATGGCCGCGTTGGTTTCCCGTTGCGCCGTCTTAAGCAGCTCAAGAATCTGTGCCTGGATGGTGACGTCCAAAGCCGTCGTCGGTTCATCACAGATGATCAGGTCCGGGTCGTTAGCAATCGCCATTGCGATCATGACACGCTGACGCATACCACCGGAGAACTCATGAGGGAATGCCTTGAAGCGAATTTGTGGGTTCGGAATCCCGACCAGTCCGAGCAGTTCGATGGCTCTGTCATGAGCCTCGTCCCCCTTCAGATTCTGGTGTGTTTCGAGCGCTTCGACCAGCTGATCGCCGATCGTGTACACCGGGGTCAGAGCCGAGAGCGGATCCTGAAAAACCATTGACATGGTCTTACCGCGAATATTCGAGAGGTACCGGTCCGAACGACCCAGGATTTCAGTTCCCCAAAGTTTGATTGACCCGGAAATTTTCGCGGTTTCTTCCAGTAACCCCATGATGGCCATCGAAGTAACCGATTTTCCAGAACCGGACTCGCCAACAATTCCGAGGATCTCTCCCCGTTGCAGCGAGAAGTTCAGTCCTCGCACCGCGTGCACAGCGCCGTCTTCTGAGGGGAACGTGACCTCGAGGTCCGAAACTTCCAGGATGGGAGCTCCAGAGTCAATATTAGGGAGCTCGTTATCAGCAAATTGGGCGCGATTCTTGCGGCTCACAGTTTGCCTCCTGCTTTCGATGAGGGGTCGATGGCGTCACGCAGACCGTCACCCATGAAGTTCACACAGATGAGGGTGATGACGAGGATACCGGCGGGGGCCAAGAAAGCCCACGGTGCCGTCGTGGCCTGCCCCTGCCCGTCAGCTAAAAGAACACCCAGCGATGTCTCAGGTGGTTGAACACCGAAGCCGAAGTATGACAGGAAGGTCTCCATCATGACCGCGGCGACGACTCCAAGGGTGAAGTCAATGATTAGGTACGACGACACGTTGGGGAGGATGTGACGTCGGATGATCGAGGAGGACGGAACCGACATGTACCGCGCGGCCTGAACATAGTCGAGGCTGATAACTGACAGTGTCATCGCCCTGACAACGCGAGCGGTCAGCATCCATCCGAACGCGGCCAGAAGGAAAATGAACACTAACGTACTGGCCTGTTTACCGCCGAGCCGCTGGGTAATAACCGCGATCAGCAGGAACGAGGGAATGACAAGGAGCAGGTCGATGAACCAGAGAATACTCTTGTCAACAACTTTGCCGAAATAGGCGGCACTCGATCCGATGACGGCAGCCACAAAAGTTTGGATGGCCGCAACCGCGAACCCGATTATGAGAGACTTCCGCAGCCCGGCAATCGTCATCGCGAACATGTCGCGACCGGTCTTACTGGTCCCGAACCAATGTTCCGCTGAGGGTGGCTTCAAGTACGAAGTGCTATCTACCTGACGGTAATCCCAGGGGCTCAGGTAGGGCCCGAAGATGGCCAGGAGGATCACCACGCACAGTCCGATGGTGCCAAACAGTGCACTGCGTGAACGGAAGAACCGCCGCGCAATTAGTTGGCCACGCGTCAGTGGTTTATCACGCTTCTTGTCGCTGCCATTGTCGAGGGCGTCCTCATCAGCCAGTTCGATATCTGCTTCTTTAACGGCAGTGGCCGCCGTTTTTCCGTGGTCGGGGTCGGGACTGCTCGTGGTCAAGAAATCGGGGTCGAGCCCACGGTATCCTGCGGGGTCCGGATCCGGTTGGAGGTCGTAACCTTCGGCTTCCCTCTGGATCGGGTCCTCGTTGATGTAGTCGCGTTCGTCCTCAGGCTGTTCACCAGGTTGGAATCGTTGTTCGTTCATGGTTCCTGTCCCCTAGCTCACTCGTACTCGCGGATCGACGGCGACGGTGAAGATGTCTGCCAGGATCAGGCCCGCGAAAGTTGTCGCCGCAGAGAACGCGACCACACCGACCGTTCCGTTAATGTCCTGACCGGTGATCGATGAGACTGCGTAGTCGCCCATCCCATGCCAGGCAAAGATTCTCTCCGTAATTGTCGCGCCCGTGAAGAGGCCGGCAATGACGAATGCGAAATAGGTCGCCATGGGAACCAGAGCGGTGCGCAGAGCGTGTCGGCGGATGGCGGTTCCTTTACGCAAACCTTTAGCCCGCGCGGTGCGAACATAGTCGGCACCCAACGTGTCGAGCATGAGATTTCTCTGGTATCGGGAGTACATGGCGATCCCCCCCAGTGACATCGAAATGGTCGGGAGCAGCAGGTGTTGCAGGCGGTCGACCAGTTCGGCACCGGGATAGCTCGGCAGAGGGCCGGTAGTTGCTTCACCGAAAAACTGGAAGAAGTTGGTGCCGGTCGCGTTATTGAACTGGATCGCCACAATTTGCAGCAGCGTGGCGATGACGATGGTCGGGGTGGAGATGATGATCAAACAGATGATCGACACTGCCCGGTCCGAAAGTTTGTGTTGCCGTGTGGCCGACCAGGCTGCGAGTGCGACACCACCGAGGATCCCGATGATCGAACCGATGGTGATGAGTCGTACGGACACCCAGATGCGAGTGGCAAGGATGCCGTTTACTGAAGCTCCCTGTGGTGTTTTTCCCCAGTCCCAGTGACCGAGAATATTGGTCAACCAGGTCCAGTAGCGCTCCAAGACGGGCGTTTCGGGGTTGATGTTGTAGGAGGTAAGAGTACGGCTGATCGCGTCCAAGTCGAGTGACGGGTTAGTTAGGTCGAACGTCGACATGGGATTCATCGACACGCTTGCCAACAGGTACGCCAGCGAAACGGCAACGAACAACAGGATTATGTAGTTCAATGCCCTACGCAGTAGGTATCGGATCATTGATAACTCAGCATTCCTCTTTGTGGTCCACGCTCCCAGCTGTGGAGGTGGCTGCCACCGGGGTCAACCAGTGGCCGTTACAACTATGTCAAACACTTTAGCGGATTTGGGCCGCCGCCCCGAACAAGCGGAACCATCTCACTGTACCCGACAATGCCCACCGAGTCCCAAGCATCGGTTCTGTCCGCCCTCAGATCACGTCTGTGCAGGTCACCAACGGACGTCTTTCTGGTTCTGTTTGAGGGCATAACTCTGGTTTATCGTCGGAACCTGTCGACGGTTTCCAAGTTGTAACGGTGAGCCATCTCGATCCCAACTCGGGCGCATGCTAGGGCGTCAGCTCCGGCCTCATGATGTGAAAAGTCTTCAATCCCCAGGGCCTCAACCACGTTGGGAAGTCGGTTCGACGGCAGATCCAGAAGTCGTCGACTGAGTTGTAGGGTGCAAAAGAACTCTGGTTCCACCGCTCGGAGGCGAGACATCTCGGTCGTGGCGCGCCACACTCCCCGATCGAAGGGCGCATTGTGGGCGACGAGGGCGTCTCGGTCGATGACCGCGGCAATTTGCTCCCAGACCTCCGGCCACTCGGGCGCGTCTTCAACCTGTGCAGGCCGTATCCCGTGGACCTGGATATTGCGCCAGTGAAAGTCCAAACCGGTTGGTGGCCGAATCAGCCATTCCTGAGTGTGGACAACCTGACCGCCCCTCACGACAGCGATCCCGACCGCGCAGGCCGAGGCCCGCTGCTGGTTGGCAGTTTCGAAATCGATTGCCGTGAAATTCAGGTCAGCCAACGGCTGCCAGTGGGCGGGAAGCCCCGTAACAGTTGGTTGAGGATGCGGAGGGAAGGGTTCGTGCATGAGTCTCAGGATAGTGGGTGCGCCGTGAAAAAAGTGGACGGCCGCACCGTTGGTGGCGACTCGAACTGTGAACACGCTAATTTGCTACATCCCCGTTTCAGCGCAATCTTATAGGCCTTATAGGCGCGTTCCGAAAACTTTATCTCTAATCCCGAGGCCAAAAAATCAACCGTCACCGCCCCACCCCACGGGCAAGCGTTCGGGACTCAGGTCAGGGGTGGCATGTTTCTGTGTCAGTACGAGCCGCGCCTGCCAAAAGCTTGCAGCCGACGGAGATCCCCCCCGTTGAACTCACGCGGAACGGCGCTCGCCGTGCCCTTCGACACGAACTGGAACCAGTCCTGACAACTACAGAGGAAAAGCGAAGAACACGCTGCTCACAATCGGGGCATCCGTTGCCTCGATTTTTGGAACAGCATCAGTCGCCTGCATCCAGGATGCGACTTCGGATGGCTCCGACCGCACACAACAAGATACCTCGGCTGTGTCCTCGACGCTCCTCCTAGACGATTCGGATCCGGAACCCGAGGCATACGTCCTCGACGCCACCCGCACCGGCTGCGTAGTGAAAATCACTACTAGCCATTCCAAAGCCCAAACTACGACGTGACCGTTTGGGATGACGCAATTTTCCTCGAAGAGTCCTACTTCTACATATCCGGACCGAGCACTCACGTGTCTTTTTGGACGATTACAGGACATGAATTGACAGGATTCCCAGGTGTTGGCATAAATCTGTATGACGGCTCCGGTAGCGACCTCGACAAAGTCGACCCCTACCACTACCCGGACGAGGTCGGAGAGGCACGCTCAGTTGACGCAGTAGTGACGCTCTCACTTGTCGACTACGCCCCCGAAATTGGGGTCCCCGCCGACACCTCTCCTAGCGACTATCAGATCTTGGCTATCGGACAATCCACTGAACGTCCTGCTGAAACATGGGCAGCCGTCACCAATGACGTGCCCACTGATGAGGGCGACGAAACCGAAGAGCCAACACAAACAGAAGAACCCAAGGAAACCGACAAGCCAGACGAATCGGAAACTGAACAGAGCAATGAAAACGCTCCGGGAGTTGCCGAAGGCGCCAAACCAACCGGTGGACTGGCCAAAACCGGTGCCAACGGCACAGTTCTTTTGGGTGGACTTGCAACGGCTTTGACCCTGGCCGGTGGGGCGCTGCTGGTAACTCGCAACAAGAAGACCGTCTAGTAGTTAGGCAAC